>VGRB01000037.1 GCA_016875475.1 Deltaproteobacteria bacterium | reverse complement strand
CCCCCGGGCCGCAAAGGGGGCCCAGGGCGGCCGCAACGAAGGCGGCGGACGCGAGCACCGGCCGATAGCAGCGCTATCGGACGGCGCGCAGCGCGCCAGATCCACGAAACAAGCCGGCCCTGGGGGCACCCCCGCGCGGCGAAGCCGCGCAGGGGGAGCCGCCCAACGGCAAGGAGGCCCGACGATTCGGGGGCACGCCGAGTCCTTGACCCCCGGGCCGGTGGCGTCCCATACTCGGCGCGAGCCGGGTGTTCGACCGCGGGGGGCCCGGGACGGGCACCGGGTGCCGGGAGGTACCGGATGCAGGTCTCCGTGCGCGTCTTCGTGTGCGTTGCGGCCATGACCGCGTCTTCGGCGTGTCTCTACCCCCCGAAGCGACAGGTCGACGACACGGGCACCGCTCCGGACGCGGCGGACGCTCCGGACGCGGCGGACGCGGCGGACGCGGCGGACGCGGCGGACGCGACGTCGGCGGATCCGGCCGAGGCGGCCGAGACGGCGGACGCTCCTGACCCGCCGGCCGACGCCGACCCCGGCACGGGCACCCCGGACCCGCTCGCGGACCAGCCGGCCGATCCGATCGCCGACCCTGCCGCGGACGCCCTGGACGCCGCGGACCCACCCGCGCCGGGGGAGGTGTCCGAGCCGGGCGGGGGGCACCTGGTGTTCGTCCGCGAGTCGGACCGGCACATCCTGCGGGTGAAGGCCGAGAAGGGCGCGGAGCCGGCGGACCTGACGGCGCTGCTCGCTGCCGGGCCGCTCCCCGGCGTCGGCGACACCGCGGCCGGCCTGTCGCCCGACGGGCAGTGGCTGGTGATCGAGACGGAGGCGCCCGGCGAGCCCGAGTGCGCCCAGTGGGCGTGCATGGCGCGCGTCGGCCTCGCGCCGACGGCAGCCGAGCTGGTCCGGACCGCCAACCCCCCGTTCTTCATTCACTTCGAGGGGCGGGCAGCCATCGCGTCGGGCGGTCGCCGCGTGGTCTTCCGCTGGGACGAGGGACCGCACGAGCGGGACCTGTGGACCGCGGACCGGGCCGACGGAGAGCCCGGCGCGTGGACGATCGCGGCCAAGCCGGTGACGGACGGCTCCACGTTCGCGCACCACGACAGCCCGACGCTCGACTCGGCCGGCGCGAAGGCCGTGTTCGAGTGCGGGGAAGACCCCTACTCCGACGACGCGGGACTCTGCGAGGCGGCCGTCGACGGGTCCGGGTTCCGGGTGCTGCTCGTGCCGAAGGACGTCGGGCCGACGTGCACGAGCCTGCGCCACCCGGACCTCGCACCCGACGGCAGCCTCCTGTTCCGGGCCCAGTGCGACGTGGACCGGGTCTGGCGGGTCGCGGACCTCGGAGCCCCGTCCGCGGTCGCGGTCGGCGCGGTCGTCTCGATCTTCGATCCGTGCGTCCTGCCCGACGGGCGGATCGCGGTCGTGTGGGACCACGGGTCCAGGGACATCAAGGTCCTCGACCCGAAGGGGGCCTCGCTGTTCGACGTCGTCGTGGCAGGCCAGGTGGACTGGTGGGGGCTGGCCTGCGGTGAGTAGGACGCGGCACGGTCCGGCAGGACTCGGCGCGACCGCGATTCGCGCCGGCCTCGTCGCGCTCCTGCTGGCCGTGCCCGGCGCGACGCAGGCCCAGTCCGCCCGGGAGCGCGGCGAGGTGCTGTACAAGGCCGGTGTCCTCCTCTTCAAGGCAGGCAAGCACCGCGAGGCCCTCTCCCAGTTCCGCGAGGCCGGGGCGCTCTCGCCTGGGCCGGACGTGACCTGGTCGATGGCGCGGTGCCACGAGGAGTTGTCCGAATGGGACTCCGCGCTCGCGGGGTTCGAGGCGTTCGCCCAGGCCGTCCGGGAGCCGGACGCCCGGGCCGAGGCGGGGCGGCGGATCGCCGCGATCCGGATGAAGGCATTCGGCAGGCTCAGGATCGAGGTCAGCGCGTCCGGGGCGGCGATCGAGGTGGACGGCGCGACCGTCGGGCAGTCGCCCCTGCCGGGGCCCGTCGAGGTCCGGGCGGGCACACGTCACGTGGCGGCGGCGAGACCGGGCTTCGTGATCGCCGAGGCGGTAGTCGAGGTGCGGGCCGGGGAGGAGGCATCGGTCGCGATCACGCTGATCCCGCTGCCTCCACCGCTCCCCGCGGCGCCGGCCCCGACGCCTGCCGCCGAGCCCCCGCCCGTGACCTCCGCGGCATCTCCGGCCTCCCCGCCGGCAACGACGGCGCCGGCAACGACGACGCCGGCCTCGCCGCCGCCGCGGGCATGGTCCCCGATGCGCGCCGGGCTGTTCTTCGGGGGGATCGCCGCGGCCGTGGCCGGCGGCGTGATCCAGGTGTCCGGATACGCCCACTACCGCCGCATCGGAGGGGATCCGGACCGATCGTATGACGAACAGGTCCGCGCCTACGACACCGCGGGCGCCCTGTACTGGACCGCGTACGCGCTCTACGGCGCCGGTGCGGTCGCAATCGTCACGTCCTTCCTGGTCCCGGCCAGCGGGCGCCACCCGCTGTCGGTCGCGCCCGCGCCCCTGCCGGGCGGCATGGCCTTCGCGGCCACGCTCCCGTGGTGACGCGCAGCGGAGTCCTTCGTCGGTGCGGGCATCGCGTCTCCCGGAGTCGCGTCCGGGCCCCCGACCGGCGGTCCGGCGTGGAGAGGCACGCACGGAGCGCGTCGGCCCCGCGAGGTCAGCGGCCGACGGCGGAGCCGCCACGGAGCACCGCTCCGGCGAGGTACAGGGACCCCGCGATCAGCACGGTGCCCGCCTCTCCCGCGAGCGCGCGGCCGCGGGCGAGGGCGGACGCGAGGTCCGGCATCGCCTCCACCGGCACGCCGGGCGCCGCGTCGCGGCAGGCGGCGGCGAGGACGGCGGGTTCGGCGAGGCCGGGGATCGAGGTCTCGACCACGGCGTCGCACAGGGGCGCGAGCCGGCCGAGCACCGCGCGGAAGTCCTTGTCCGGCCTTGACGCGTGGACCAGGACCAGCGGCCGCGCGGGCGGCGAGGCGAGGAGCGTCTCGGCCAGGCGATCCGCGGCGCCCGGGTTGTGGCAGCCGTCGAGGATCACGTCGGGACGGGTCGAGAGGCGCTGCATCCGTCCCGGCCACGAGGCGGCAGCGATCCCCGCCCGCATGGCGGCGTCGGAGGCGCCGAGGCCGTCCTCGCGCAGCGCCTCGGCCGCGGCGAGCGCGCAGGCCGCGTTGTCCGCCTGGAAGGCGCCGGCGAGCGACGGGCAGAGGCCGGTCAGCGCGGCGACGCGGCCGGTGAACGAGAGCGTGCCGTCCGGGCCCCATCCGGCGCGGAAGTCGCGACCGAGGCGGAGCGGGCGGGCGGCGAGCGCGGCGAGGCGAGGGCCGACCACGCGGTCGAACGGGCCGTCCGCGACCGCGGTCACGAACGGGCGGCGGCGGCGCGCGACCTCGACCTTCTCGGCCGCGATCGCGTCGAGCGTGTCGCCGAGGAAGTGGGAGTGGTCCATCGACACGTTCGTCAGGACGGAGACGAGCGGCGCGATCGTGTTCGTGGAGTCGAGGCGCCCCCCCATGCCGACCTCGACGACCGCCACGTCCACGCCCGCGCGCGCGAAGGCGAGGAAACCGATCGCGGTCAGGGCCTCGAAGTACGTGACCCGGACGCCCGCCGCGCGTACCTCCTCGCCGCATGCGGCGAAGCCATCCGCGGGCAGGAGGGCGCCGCCGATCCGCACGCGCTCGCGCACGTCCACGAGGTGCGGCGACGTGAACAGGCCGACCTCCCTGCCCTCCGCGGCCAGGATCGCGGCCAGGAACGCGGCGGTCGAGCCCTTCCCGTTGGTGCCGGTGATCAGGACGGACGGGAACGCGCGCTCGGGGTGCCCGAGGCGGGCGAGCAGCCGCCGGATGCGCGTCAGCCCCGGCCGGATGCCGGTACGCTGCAGGCCGTCGAGGAACGGGAGGGTGTCTCGGTCGTCCAAGGGGGGAAGGCCTACTCGAGGAACGTGCGGAGCTTCTTGGACCGCGAGGGGTGGCGGAGCTTGCGGAGCGCCTTCGCCTCGATCTGGCGGATGCGCTCGCGCGTCACCTTGAACTCCTGCCCGACCTCCTCCAGCGTGTGGTCCGACTTCTCGCCGATCCCGAACCGCATGCGCAGGACCTTCTCCTCGCGCGTGCCGAGGCCGCACAGGACCTTGCGCATCTGCTCCGCGAGGTTCGCGCGCACCACCGAGTCCGCGGGGGACGGCGTCTTCTTGTCCTCGATGAAGTCGCCGAGGTGGGAATCCTCCTCCTCGCCGATCGGGGTCTCGAGCGAGATCGGCTCGCGCGCGATCTTCATGACCTTGCGCACCTTCTCGACCGGGATCTCCATCTTCTCGGAGATCTCCTCGGGCGTGGGCTCGCGACCGAACTCCTGCACGAGGTAGCGGCTGGTCCGCACCAGCTTGTTGATCGTCTCGATCATGTGGACCGGGATGCGGATCGTGCGCGCCTGGTCCGCGATGGCGCGCGTGATCGCCTGCCGGATCCACCACGTGGCGTACGTCGAGAACTTGTAGCCGCGGCGGTACTCGAACTTCTCGACCGCCTTCATCAGCCCGATGTTGCCCTCCTGGATCAGGTCCAGGAACTGGAGCCCGCGGTTCGTGTACTTCTTCGCGATCGACACGACCAGCCGGAGGTTCGCCTCGACCAGCTCCCACTTGGCCTTGTCCGCGCGCGCCTCGGCGGCGACGATGCGGCCGTGCGTCTCCGCGAGCCGCTCCCGCGGCAGGCTCGCCTCGTCCTCGAGCTTGCGGATGCGCTTCTGCGCGTACTTGATGACGCGGTCGTACTCCTCGACCACGTCCGCGTCGAGCGTCGCCCCGGTCCGGGCGGTCGCGACGTGCTTCGGGGTCGCACGCACCTCGCGCAGCAGCCGCCGCATGTCCCCGATGTCGCCGCCGATCGAGATCCGGGGGCGCTGGATGTCCTCGTCCGCGGTCTCGATGCGCTTCACGAGCCCCTTGAGCTTGTCCACGATGCCCGTGATCAGGCACCGGTTCAGGCGCATGTCCATCAGGACCTGGCGCAGGTCGTTTCGGGCCACCTCGAGGTCGGCCTCGATGACCACGCGCGTCTTCCGGCTGATGTTCGGCTTCGCGAGCTTCTGCCGCAGCTTGTGGATCTGCCGGTCCAGCTTCTTGGCGCGCTCGAGCAGCTCCAGGATGCGGCGCCGCGTCGCGCCCTCGTCGCCGATCTCGTCGTCCTCGTCCAGGTCCTTGACCACCGTCTTGATCGGGATGAAGTCGCGCCGGATCTTGTCTTCGAGATCGAGGATTTCCGCGATGGCGGTCTCGGTCTCCATGATCAGGTTGAAGACCTCCATCTCGCCTTCCTCGATCCGCTTGGCGATCTCGACCTCGCCCTCGCGGGTCAGGAGCGGCACCTCGCCCATCCGGCGCAGGTACATGCGAACGGGGTCGTTCGACTTGCCATAGACCTCGCCGTAGCCCTCCTCGTCGCCGTCGCGCACGCGCGGGGCCGCCGGCTCCTTCGGCTTCGGGCGCGGCGCGCCGCCCTCGACCACCTCCACGTCGTGGTTGCGGAGCTGGGCGAGCATCTCGTCGATCTCCTCGGGCGACACGGCGTCCCGGGTCATCGCGTCGTTGAGCTCCTCGAACGTGAGGTAGCCGCCCCGCTTCTTCCCCATGTCGATGAGGCGCCGGATGTCGCTCGTGTCCATTCCCTACCTCCGGGGGTCGCCCGACCCCTACGTCCTCGGCTTTGCCGCCCTCGCGTCGAGCTGGCGGCGCTTCAGGGCGGTGGTCGCCGCGAGCGCCTGAAGCCCCTGATCGAAGTCGTCCCCGACGTCCGCGGGCTTCTCGCGTTCCAGCGCTGCCGCGCGCAAGGTCGCGAGCACGGCGGCGAAATCGGCATCCGGCTCCCGGTACATCTGCGGCGTCGCGAGCACCCGGCTGACGAGCAGCCGCACCGGGCCGCCTCCCTCACCCCGCTCGACGAATGCCTCCACCGGGTCCCCGTCCGGGTCTGCCGAGTACAGCTCGTACAGCTCCGCGTAGAGGTCGCGCACCTCCGGGTGCGTCAGCAACGAGGCTTCCCCCTCGTCGAGGAACCTCGGAATGAAACGCGGATGGAGGACCATCAATTCCAGCAGTTGCCGCTCGGCCTTCGGGCAGGGCTCCACATCCCTGCCGGCCTCGGTCAGGGCGGCCGGCTCGCGGAGCAGGCGACGCAGCTCTGAGAGGTCGACCTGCAGCCGCTGCGCCAGCTCCTGGCGATAGATGCCGTGCCTCGTCGGGTCCGACTCGTGAGCCAGCACCTCCCTGGCCTCTTCCACGATGGTGCGCCGGCCATGAGGGGTCCAGCCGTGGATCTTCACCAGCGAGTCGATCAGGTGCGTGAACATCGGCTTCGCGCGGTCAAGGACCTCGCGGACGCCGGGCTCGCCGAGCGAGCGCGCGCGGCTGTCCGGGTCCTCGCCGTCCGGGAGCGCCGCGACCCGGCCCTCGACGCCGGCCTCCACCAGCAGCCCGACCGCCCGCCGCGACGCCTTCCGGCCCGCCTCGTCGCCGTCGAACATCACGGTGACCGTGTCGGTGAAGCGCTTGAGCAGCTTCACCTGCGTCCCGGTCAGCGCGGTCCCCATCGGCGCGACCACGTTCCCGATCCCGACCGCGGCCAGCGACAGCACGTCGAAGTTGCCCTCGACCATCACGGCAGACTTCTGCTGCCGGATCGCGCGTCGCGCCTGGTGCAGCCCGAACAGGGCCTCGCCCTTGCGGAACACCGGCGATTCCGGGCTGTTGACGTACTTCGGGCCGTCCTCGTCGGGCGGGATGAGGCGCGCCGAGAACGCGATCGGCGCGCCGTCCAGGTTGAAGACCGGGCAGACCAGCCGCCCGCGGAAGCGCTCGTACCACTCGCCGCCATGGTGCGACCGCGAGACAAGGCCCGCGGCCTCGGCGTGGCGCAGCGGGACCTTCCTGTGCTCGAGCGCCGCGGTCAGCTCGCCGTGCCGCAGGCCCCCGAACCCGAGCCCGAACGCGGTCGCGACCTCGCGCCCGATGCCGCGCGACTCGAGGTACTCGCGCGCCGCGGTGCCGCCCGGGCTCGCGAGGCGGTCGGAGAAGAACTCGGATGCGACCTGGAGCGCCTTGACGAGGTCGGCCCGCTCCTTCGCCGCGGCGTCCTCGGCCGGGTCGGGGCCGCGGTCGTCCGGCAGGGGGATGCCCGACATCACCGAAAGCCGCCGGATCGCCTCGATCTTCGACAGTCCGGCCACCCGCTGGAGGAACGTCACGGCGTTCCCTCCGAACTGGCAGCCGAAGCAGTAGAACACCTTCTTCTCCTCGTTCACGCCGAAGGAGGGAGTCTTCTCCTGGTGGAACGGGCAAAGTCCCTTGTACGTGCGCCCGGCCTTCTTGAGCTGGACGTACTCGGACACCACCTGGACCAGGCTGACCCGATCGAGGATGTCCCGCACGGCCCGCTCGAAAGGAGACACCGACCCCCTCGCAAACCAAGGGCGGCGTATTGTACACGAAGAGGCCGGGTCAAGCCAGCCCGGGATCGCGTGCGCGTCGCGCGAGGAACGCGACGGCTTCCTCGCGTGTCCGGATGCGGCCCCGGAGCTGCTCGTCCTCGAGCGCCGCGAGCGCCGAGGCCACGGCCGGGCCGCGCGGCACGCCGGCCCCGATCGCGTCGTCCCCGGTCCCGAGACGTGCCGGGAACAGGTCGTCGCGCGTCCACTCCGCGAGCCGGGCGCGGGCGTGGCGCACCGGGGCGCGGTCCTCGTCGCCGGCCGCGAGCCACGCATCGAGCACCGAGAGCCCGGGCGCGGCCCCGTCGGACCTCAGCACCCGCTTCTCGGCCGCGACGTCGGCGAGCGGCAGCCCGCGGATCGCGTCGGCCGTGCGCAGGGCCTCGACCACGGCGCGCCGGGTGCGGTTCGGGTGGCGCAGGCGGCCCATCGCGCGATCCGCGGCCGCGGCGCCCGCGGCCGACAGCAGGGCCGCCCACGCCGCGACCTCGCCCTCGCCAGCGACGCGGTCCGGGCACGCGGTCGCGCCCGCAACGCAGTCCGGGCACGCGATCGCGCCCGCGACGCGGTCCAGGCACGCGATCGCGCGGGAGACGCCGCCCGCCTGCGCGACCTCGGGCAGGACCCCGGCGAGCAGCCCGGTGTCGTCGAGGAGCCCGAGCCCGAGCCCCGGTCGCGCGGACGCGAGCACCTTCGCAAGCTCGTCGCGAACCCGCTCCGCGCTGACCCGGGCCACCTCCGGGGCGACCTCGCGGATCGCGAGGTACGTCGCGCCCTCGATCGCGAACCCGGTCTGGGCGGCGAAGCGGACCGCGCGGAGCGGCCTCAGCCGGTCCTCGCCGAAGCGCGCGATCGGATCGCCGATCGCCCGGATCACACCCGCCTCGATGTCCGCGATCCCGCCGACGAAGTCCGTCACCTCGCCGGTGAAGGGGTCCATGGCGAGCCCGTTCATCGTGAAGTCGCGCCGCGCCACGTCCTCGCGGAGGTCCGTGAACCGGACGGAATCCGGGCGGCGGCCGTCCGAGTAGCAGGCCTCGGCGCGGAGCGTCGCGACCTCGTACTCCCGGCGGCGGATGCGGACCCGGACCACGCCGAACCGCACCCCGACCGGGACGGTCGAGCGGAACAGCGCAATGACCGCCTCGGGCCGGGCGGAGGTCGCGACGTCGTACTCGTGGGGCACGATGCCGCGGGCGAGATCGCGGACCGCGCCGCCGACCACGTACGCCTCGTGGCCCGCGCCGCGCAGGACCCGGATCACGGTGCACGCGCCGCGGATGACCTCGTCGTCGGGAAGCGGGAGACGGAGGGCGGTCACAGGGCGTCCCCCGACACCACCTCGAAGCGGAGCGGGGACAGGCCGATCTCGAGCGGGCCCCGGTGCTCGTACAGTTCGCCGTCGAGCGTGAACGCGCCGGACGTCGTGACGGCCCTGGCCTCGGGGAAGGACACGATCATCGGGTGGGACAGCTCCCACAGGAGGTGCGGGAGCAGGTGGACCACGTCGCCGGGCCGCCGGCCGCGGACGAGCTTCACGTGGAAGCCGGCCCCGTCGGTCGGCGCGGTAAGGGCCCAGACCAGGCCGCGCGCGAGCTTCATGTCCACGGTGGCCGCGACCATCGCGACCACGTCCCGGTAGGGCACGCCGTCCACGGTGCCGCGCGGGTCGTCCGCGCGGAGGCGCCACGCGTTCTCGCGGAAGAAGGCCGTGCGGAGCACGTACCCGGCGGCGCCCTGGCCGAGCAGACGGACGAGCCCGAGGTAGCCCGACCCCATCCGGTCGCACAGATCGAGCGCGTTGGCGACCACCTGGGACCCGAAGAACATCCCGAGCATGGGGAGTGCGGCCCCGCCGCGGACCTCCAGCAGCCCGACGCCGTGCGACGGCACCGAGGCGAGGTGGCCGCCCCGGAACCGGTGCTGGAACCGGCGGACGGTCGCGACCGGGTCGCCGTTCGTGGACATGGCGCGGCTGGCCATGTTGTAGGTGCCGCCGTTCAGCAGCAGCAGCGTCGGGGGCGCCCGCCGGCCCGCGAGGTAGTCCTCGCCGAACGCGGCCGAGAGGCAGTTCACGACGCCGTGGATCGTCCCGTCGCCGCCGTTGATCGCGAGCACGGTGACCTCGCGCTCGAGCAGCAACTGGCGGACGGCCTCGTCCAGGCACGACTTGTCGGCCGTGACCACCGCGTCCGCCTCGGACTCGAGGTGGTGCTGGAGGCGGCCGTGGGTGAACGGGAAGCGGTGGTTGTGGTCGGCCACTGGGTTGGTCAGCACGCCGAGCCGCACCAGCACGGGCGCCGTCCGGGGGACGGCGCGGAGTCCGGCCTGCTCCTCCCCCCCCGTGCCCCCTGTCCCTCTCCGCGGGCTCTGCGGTCTCTGCGGTGAAATCTTCCTGTCCCTGTCCTCTGCCCTACTTCCGGTTCCCGTAGAACTCCCCCTTCGGGGCATACGTCGCGCCGCCGATCACGAGCTTCGCGTCCCACAGGCACGGGGCGTCCTTCGCGCCGAACGCGTCGAACTTCATGTCCTTGTTCTTGTCGAAGATCGCGCACGGCTTCGGCGGCGGCGGATCGATGAACGTGCCGAGCGTGAAGTTCTCGGGCGTCGCGTCGAGCCCGACGAGCTGGCTCCGGAGCCAGTTCGCGCCGGTCTGGATCAGCGCCTCGCACGCGCCCTCGACGAGGTTCTCGGTCACGGAGCCCGTGGAGCCGGCCACCTGCTTCGCGAACTGCTCGCAGCAGTCCATGGTCTGCAGGCACGCGCGGCCGGCGAGCAGCGAGCCCACCAGCGCCTCGTAGCTGTCCACGGCGGGAAGGCCGTCGCTGCCGTCGCCGAACAGCATCGGGAGCAGCCACTTCTCGAGCGCGAAGTTCACGAGCGCCCCGTACTTCAGCTCCAGGTGGTGCGGATCGATCGTCAGCCTCCAGGCGTCCTTGTAGGCCGGGTTGCCCGGAATCGGCGGCTCGAGCTTCGCCGAGAACTGGCCGGTGATCGTGTTCTCGATCCCCGGCACCGCCGAGAAGCTGAACTTCTGCCAGCCGCAGTTGTCGTCGTCCGGCGGGCAGTCCTTGCCGAGCGTCCACCGCAGCCGGACCGAGTGCCAGACCTCCTGGCACGACGACTCCGCCAGGATGCCGAACTCGTCGGGCTCCTTGCCGAAGGTGAACGTCGAGATGAGCTGGAACTTCGTGAGGATCTCGCTCACGTCCTTGCCCGTGAAGAGGATCTTCAGGCACAGCTCCGGGTCCTCCTCGTACGGGCAGTACTGGTCGAGGAGCCCGATCAGGATGGCGTTGACGATGTCGAAGACCACCTGGCCGGTGCCGGTCAGCTCGTCGATGTCCGGGTCGGAGGGATCCGCGAACATGTAGCCGCAGAAGTCCTCGAGCGAGGAGCCGCCGAGCTTGCAGGCGAGCAGCATGATCTGGGCGGACGGGTTCTGGAAGAAGCCCGTGATGGTATAGACCACGTCCGCGACCGCGGGCGGCAGGCCGCTGACCAGGTCGAAGGTGGAGGTGATCTCGTACGAGCCCACGATGCGGGGGGCGAGGTCCTTCAGCACGAGTTCGACGTACTGCTTGCCGCCCCACTCCACGACGCCCTTCACGTCCTCGCACGCCCACGCCTGGGTCGGGCCGTTCGCGCCCTGGTGGGCGAGGCCGATGATCGTGTAGGTCTGCTTCTTCTCGGCCTCCAGGTTCGGCAGCTTCGTGAACACCGCGGCGCCGGACAGCGAGAGCCCGGACTGGGCGACCTGGGCGGTCGGGAGCGCGTCGAGCTTCAGGTCCGCGCACTTCGGCTTGCCGTTGACGCCCTGCTTGAAGAGCAGCACGTCCGCGGTGTCGATCAGGGGGTAGGAGCCCTTGTACTCCGCGAACGTGACGGTCAGGGGCGGGGCGCCCTTCGGATCGACGACCACGTTGAAGTACAGGCAGGGCACGTCCGGCGCGCCCTCGACGCAGACCTTGACCTGGAACTGGCCGACCTTCTGCTTGACGTTCGCGAGCTTGTCCGACGCGATGCCGTCGTCGCCCGTGTAGGCCATGTCCGACGCGAGCGAGCACAGCCCGTCCGGGTCGTTCTGGATCGTGAAGTTGACCGACGCGTCCACGATCGGCGAGTCGCACTGCTTGTAGGCCACCTTCAGGTCGCGGGTGGCGGCGAACGAGAGGACCACGTTGAAGACCGTCGCGCCCTTGGTCGGCTTCTGCGCGTCGTCCATCGGCTCGACGAAGGACAGCTTGCCGGGGCAGTCCGGCCGCTCCCCGCCCATGTCCTGGGCGACCTCCTTCGTCTCGTACCCGAACTCCTGGCCCGACGGCACGTCCCTGTTCTGGAGTCCCTGCGAGCTTCCGCCCCCGCAGGCGAGCACCGCGAACGCGAGGACGAAGGAGAGGGAGCCGGCGACGGTCTTCATCATGTTTCCCCGCTTCGATTCAACGATTGCGGCTTCCGGACCGCGCTGGATTCTAGCAGATCCCTCCCCCTGGAAGCAAGGCGGTGAAGCCTCCCGGCCGACCGCCCCCGCGTTTGACTTCAACCGGGGCGCAGCCTACGCTTGCGCGGCCTTGCGACGGGCGGATGGACGGTGGACGATCGGGAAGCGAAGAAGGTCCGGCGCGACGCGGTGAGGCTCGCACGCGAGAGCGCGAAGGTGCTGCGCCACCGCGGCAGGCGCCTGGCCGCATCCGAGCGCGACGCGGTGAAGGCTCGGCTCTCCGACCTCGACCAGGCCCTGGCGGGGGGGGCTGCCCCGGAGAAGGTCCGGCTCGCGGCGGACGCGCTCCGGGCGGAGCTGAACCGGCACGCGGACAGGCTGAAGCGCGCCTCGGTCATCGAGTACGTCGAGTCGCTCGGGACCGCGATCGGCATCGCGCTGCTGATCCGCGCGTTCATCATCGAAGCATTCAAGATCCCTACCGGATCGATGATCCCGACCCTGATGATCGACGACCACATATTCGTCAACAAGTTCACCTACGGCCTGCGCGTCCCGTTCACGTACTGGCGCATGGTCGAGCTGGGCCAGCCCGAGCGGGGGGAGATCGCGGTCTTCGAGTTCCCCGGCGAGGGCGAGGACAAGGGCAAGGACTTCATCAAGCGCATCGTGGCGGTCCCTGGCGACCGCGTCCGGCTGTCGGACAACCGGCTGTTCCTGAACGGCGAGCCGATCCCGACCGAGGTCACCGACCGCGACGCGACCTGCTCGGACGAGTCGTTCCAGCGCCAGGGCTGCCGGTGCGTCACGCAGCGCGAGCGGCTCGGCGAGGCGGAGTACGTGACGCAGCACCTCGCTCCACCGCCGGTCAACGTGGGGCACGGCTGCGTGAACGGCCCGGACTGGCCGTCCGACAACCCCATCCAGTTCAACGGCGACCGGGACGCGGAGGAAGTGACCGTCCCCCCCGGCCACGTGCTCGCGATGGGCGACAACCGCGACAACTCGTCCGACGGACGCTACTGGGGCTTCATCCCGATCGAGAACCTGAAGGGCCGCGCGCTGTTCACGTGGTGGCCGCCCGGCCGCTGGTTCCACGCGGTGCGGTGAGGCTCTCAGCCGCTCCCGGACCCGCTCCCGTCTCCTTGCACCACGACCTCGTCGCCGCCCGCCCAGCGGATCCGGACCTCGGCCGCGACGCCCTCGTACTCGTTGACGCCCTTGACCAGCCAGGACACCAGGCGGTCGCCGCGCACGCGGACCGCACCGCAGGTCTTGGGGCCGGTGACGAGGTCGAGGCGGCGGCCGTGCACCTCGATCGTGCGCGCGTTCGGCCCCCCCCGCGCGAACTCGAAGAAGAACACGAACAGGTCGTCGTCGCCCGCCCCGGCGTCCGCGCCGTCCGCCGCGGCGGCCGGGGCGGCCGGGGCGGCCGGGGCGCGGTGCACCAGCGCGCACGTGCCGTCCGGGTACGTCACGCGCGGAGACCACCCGGCGCGGCGCAGGGCCGCGACCAGCGCCGCCTCGTCCGCGAGCATGTCGGGGTCGCCCCACACCACGCCCTCGGGCCGGGTCGCGAGGAAGTCCGCCAGCACCGTGCACAGCCGCATCCGGTCGTCGAGCGACGGGGGCTCGCCGCACGCCATGAGCCTGCCGCCGCCCCGGACGTAGTCCACGAGCTTGCGCTGGTCCGCCTCGGCCATGAAGAACGCGAGCCGGATCGCGGAGATCGGCGTCGCCGCAAGCTCCGTCGCGGACAGCGCCGCAAGCTCGGCGATCCCGTAGCCCACGCCCGTCCGGTTGAACACCCGGACCGCGGGCTCGATAGCGCCCGTCCCCGCGCGCGGGACCGCGTGGCCCGGGACCGCCCAGTGCGCGTCCGACGGCACCCAGGACGACACGGCCGCCCACTCGGGGATCGACAGGAGCCGGCAGTCGATCTCGGGCTCCGCGCGCAGCAGGGCCGCGCCCTCGGCCGCGAACCACCCGTTCAGGAGGCTCATCGCGTCGTACATCGGGCCGGTCTCGCCGTGCTCGCCGATCGGCGCGGCGTCCGGGAACGTCGGGTGCTGCAGCCGCGTCACGCGGTCGAGGTCGTCCGGCCAGTAGCCGTGGTTCACGCCCGTGAAGACCACGTACCCGGTGCACCCCCCGGCGACCGACGCGAGCGTCTGGAAGAAGCAGATGACCGGGTGCTTCGACAGGGGGTGGTAGAGCTTGGAGAAGCCCCAGTTCTCCTCGACGTTCACCCCGCGGCGGCGGCGCGCGGTCGCCACGTAGCGGTGGAAGACGTCGTTCCTCCCCACGTCCGCGGGCGGGTCGGACGACGCGTCCTGCACGTTGTACGCCGCCACGCCGAGCCACGATATCATCCCGTAGTGGTATACGTCGCGGTCCAGGTCCACCCGGTTCTGGGCGAGCCACCAGTCCGCGTAGAGCGGCAGGTACTCGGGCGGCGAGTCCTTGGTCGGCGCCTCCTTCATGTCCGGGACGTTCTCGGCGATCGGCGGCGTGATGCCCGCGAAGTTCGTCAGGCACGGGAGGTCGATCCCGAGGTACCCCTTGTACCGGGCGTACGCGTCGCGCCGGATCCGCCACTGGAACTCGCCCCAGTCCGCGAGCGCGAGCGCCTCGCCGGGCGTGGCCGCGGCGGGCCGCGACGGGTCCAGGCGCGGCGGCGCGACGAACGAGAGCGACTTGTGCGCGGTCCCGTGCGCCGCGTTGTAGGCCGCGAGGCTGCCGTACTTCCCTGCGAGCATCGCGTGGAACCGGCGCACCGACGGCGCGTCGTACCCGAAGTGCCAGGGCGCGTCGTTCGACGTGCAGTACAGCGTCTCGTCGTTCAACTGGACCGCGATAATCCCCCCCGCGGGGTGTGCGTGGGGCCGCAGCACCTCGCCGACCGCGGCCAGCCAGTGCCGGACCGCCTCGTCGTAGCCCGGGTCGTCCGGGGCGGGCATCAGGGAGTGGTCATACTCCCAGTACAGCGGGCGGCCGTCGTGGACGCGGCACGGCTCGATGCCGGGGTTGAACGAGGGCGACGCGATGTCCGGGAGCCCGCCGATGTTCAGCTCGGAGTGCACGAACGGCCCGGGCTTCGCGAGCATGCAGAGGCCGCGCTCCTCGCACAGCGAAAGGAAGGTCCGGAGGTCGCGCGAGTCGAGCGTCGCGCCGTCGAAGTCGTACGACACCGCGCCGGTGCCAGGGTCGTGCACCACGTGGTGCCGCCAAGGCACGTAGAAGCAGATCACGTTCGCGTGCGCGGCCGCGATCTGGTCCAGCCGCGCCGCCCAGGCGTCGCGCCGGTCGCGGTAGTACTGGTACTCGACCCCGACGAAGAACATGGGGGCGCCGTCCCGCAGGAAGCGCCCGTCACGATAGGTGATGCTGGACATCGATCGGCCTCCGGCGGGGATCACCACGCGTGCGAATCCGCGACCGACACCGGCGGCGGCCGCACCGGCACCGCCCGGAGCCGACCGTACGAAGGCAGCTCGCCGACGAGCGGCCGGACGTAGCCGAGGACTTCCGGCGTCACGAAGCTCTCGGCCGGGTCGAGGAACCGGTCGGGCATGCGCTGCTTGCCCTCGTTGACGCGGGTCAGGGGGACCGGCACGCAGCGGCACCCGTACCGCGGGCCGTCGTCGCGCTCGAACGCGACCATCAGCCCGGTGCGGCCGGCCGCGGCAAGCCGGACCGCCTCGACGCCGGCGCGGTACGCCTCGTCCCGGTCGGTCGCGGACACGCGGTCCGCCGCGCACATGGCGAGCGACTCCACGACCTGGAACTCGCCGCGCACCCCGAGGTGGTCGCACGCAACGGACTTCAGCACCATGGCGGCCGACGCCCCGCCGGTGGATCCGTACTCCGGGTTGCCGAACCGGTCCAGCACCTGCGTCCCGGACACCGGCTTGCCGTCCGACCAGACCACGCCCTCGCCGATCGCGATCGCGACGAACCCGTGGCGCGAATGGCAGCGCTCCACGTCCGCCAGGAAGCGCTCGCGCGCGATCGGCCGCTCCGGCACGTAGATCAGGTGGGGGGGATCGTCCTCGGCCTCGCGGGCCAGCGCCGCGGCCGCGGCCAGCCACCCGGCGTCCCGGCCGACCGCCTGGAAGACCAGGACGGGATCGACCTTGCGCATGTCGCGCGCGAGGATCCCGCCCTGCCGGACCGAGATCGCGACGTACCGCGCGGCCGAACCGTAGCCCGGGGTGTGGTCCGTGCCGTAGAGGTCGTTGTCCACGGTCTTCGGGATGCCGATGCCGTTCAGCTCGTACCCGTGCTCCAGGCAGTACCGGACGATGCGGTGGGTCGTGTTCTGCGAGTCGTCCCCCCCGACGTACGCCAGGTAGCGCACGTCGAACCGGCGCAGCACGTCCAGCACGTGCGGGAGCTGCTCGTCCGCGAGCTTCAGCCGGCACGACCCGAGCGCGGACGACGGCGAGACCCTGACCGCCTCGATCACGTCCTCCGGCTCGGCGTACAGGTCGGCCAGGTCCTCGGCGAGCAGACCCTGGATCCCGAACCGCATCCCGAGCACGGTCCGGATGTCCGGATGCCGCCGCGCCTCGCGGATCACCCCGACGAGCGACGCGTTGATGACCGCGGTCGGCCCGCCGGACTGCCCGACCACCAGGTTCCCTTTCGCCATCGCGCGAGCCTCCGCAAGTGCCCCCGCCGGAAGGGGGTCGGTGCCTGACACTAGCGCATCGCCGGGGGCGCTTACAACCTCCCGATCGGGCCATTCCCGGTCGCGCGCCGGAATCGCGGCGGGCGACGTGCGCCGCGCGTCGATCGAGGTGCCGCAGGTCGGTCCGTCAGTCCCGGTCCAGGGCGTCCAGGCCCTCGATGACCACGCCCGCCGGGTCCCCGCGAGCGGGCCACGCCGCGAGAGCGGTCGCCGGCGCGCCGATACCGGACACCGCCGCGACCTCGGGGCAGTCGTACAGGCGGCCCATGATGCGCGCGAGCCTGGCGAAGAACGGGCAGAGCGCCGGGGCGTTCGCGCGGAAGTACGCCACGTACTCCGCGGCCTGGGCCAAGGCGCCCGTATCGGCCGCGGCCTTCAGCTCGATCACGACGAGCCGCCCGCGCGCGAGGTCGACCGCGACGAGGTCCGCGACCCGGGCGGACTTCCCGGGCTCCGGTTCCATGCGCCACTGGCTGTGCAGGAAGCGGAGGCGCTCCGGGAAGCCGGGGAGCGCGAGCCTGCCCGCCAGGGCCCCCCGCACCAGCCGCGCCTCGAGCCGCGCCTCGACCTTCTCCTCCTTCTGGGCCGCGCGGAACTGCTTCAACCCCGCCACCCGCTCGGGCATCTCCTGCTCGATCGCGAAGGCGTGCGTGCCGAGCCTCACCGCCTCGCCCACGCCGACGAGCGGCCTCGGCGAAGAGGGGTGCAGGTCCACGACCGTGATCGAGTTGTACGCGGGCCGGAAGTAGGCGCCGCCCACGTCCGGGTGCCGCTCGAAGACGGCACGGACCTCCGCGAACTGCGCGGTCTCCATGTAGTCGAGCGCCGCGAAGTGCTCCGGCCGCACCGGCTGCGCCCCGCCGGCCGCCGCCTTCGTCCCGGCGCGCGCCCGCTCCCAGCGCTGGCCGAGCTTCGGATCGCGGTCGAGCCGCGCCAGCAGCGGGCTGCCGTCCGGGTGCGTCAGCTTCCCGAGCGCCGCGCCGACCCGCGCGTGGTAGTTCCGCTCCCCCGCGAGCGCCGGGTGCGCCCCGGAGAACTCGGGGTCGATCGACTGGTCGCGCGTGGAGAACCGCTCCGCCATGCACTCGACGACCGCCAGCATGACGGGCACGCGGAACCCGTCGATCTCGTCCGTACGCGCCGGCAATCTCTTGCCGGGGCGGATCGCGCCGCCGCCGCCACGGGTCCAGCGCGACAGGTCCCCTCCGGCCGGGGTGCGCCAGATGGCGCCGCGGTGCGAGCGGGCGTAGGAGACAAGCCTCGCCTCGCAGGCGGCCCGCTTCTCGGCGCGCACGACCGGGCACGCGACCCCTGACCTCGCGCCGCCCGAGTGCGGGCACGCCGCGACGAACTCCGCCGTGGACCCGATGTCGTCCGGCAGCCGGGCCAGCACCTGTCCGACCTGTTCGTCCGTCAGCGCGCAGGGCATGTCGGGACCTCCTCGGTTGCGCCCGCGCTTCCCCTACACCCGGAAGGCCCGCGCGCGCAACCCGCTGTCCCGGCCCGGGGCGCTCACGATCCCTTTACAAGCCGTTGGCTTGCGCGCGACCACGGCCCGCGCATCGCGGCCTACCGTCAAGACATCCGGCCACGACGCCCGACGAGGAGGAGGCCATGGACAGGAATGACTTCTTGCGCCCCTCTGCTACAATCCCCCCGAAATCGGGACACCGAAACACCAGGAGGAGGACATGGAGCATCGCAGGATTCGCGCTCTCGCAGTCGTGTCCGCGGTCGCGGCGCTGGCCGCGTGGGGGGCATGCGGCGGCGGCGGGGGGGGCGGGGCCGACGACCTCGCGGCCGACCCGGGCCCCGCGGACGTGGTGCAGGACACGGCGGAGGAGACCGGCCAGGAGGTCGCGGACGACGTGCCGGTCCCGGAGGTCGAGGACGTCGCGATCGACACCCCGCCCGCGCCGAAGTGCCTCGGCCAGGTCGAGGGGACGTCCATCACGCTCGCCGGCCCCAAGGCCGCTATCGAGGTGATCCGGGACAAGTGGGGGATCCCGCACGTCTACGCGTCGTCGGACGAGGACCTGTTCTTCGCCCAGGGCTGGGTCGTCGCGTCCGACCGCCTGACCCAGATGCAGGGGATGAGGCTGATCACGCACGGCCGGTTCGCGAGCGCGCCCGCCGCGGGCAAGGGCGACGTGGACACGGACGTCTACATGCGCCTGCTCGACTTCAAGGGCGTGTCCGAGACCATGTGGACGGCCATCCGGAAGGACGACGCCGCGCTGAAGCTGGTGCTGGAGTCGTTCGCTGCGGGCGTGACCGCGTACATCGAGGCGGCGAAGGCGAACAAGGCGCCGCGTCCGATCGAGTGGGACGCACTCGGCCACTGGGACCCCTGGACCCCGGTCGACACCCTGATGATCGGGCGGCTCCAGTCGTGGGACCTCTCGTTCGAGCACTACACGGACGAGATTTCGATGATGAAGAACCTCCAGACCATCCAGGCGAAGTTCGGGGCGACCCCGCTCGCCGGGCTCGCGCTGGACGCGTACCGGACCGCGCCCCCCGTGGACGCGACCATCCTGCCCGCGGCCGGCAGCGGCGGCAGGGGCGGCGGCGGCCGGCTCGCGTGGCTCCCGGCGGCGCGCAGGCTCGCGAGCCGCTTCCCGGCGGGCTACTTCGCGGCGCTCGCGGACCGGCTCGAACGGACCCGGCCGACCGAGGTCGCGCTCGGCGGCGGCAGCAACAACTGGACCGTGTCCGGCACGCTGACCGCGAACGGCCAGGCGATGCTCGCGGGCGACCCCCACCTGTCGCTCCGCAACCCCCCGGTCTTCTACCAGGTCCATCTGAACACGGTGCGCGCGGGCGGCGACCTCGACATCGCGGGCGTCTGCTTCCCCGGCATCCCGGGCGTGATCCTGGGCCACTCGCAGCACGGCGCGTGGATGGGCACGGTCCACAACTACGACGTGACGGACGTCTACGTGGAGACGTTCTCGAAGAGCGACCCGGCGTCGGTCGTGTTCAACGGCGCGGACGTCGCGACGACGGTCCGCAAGGAGACGATCGAGTACGCGAAGCCGCCGAAGGGGTGCGCCGACTGGATCGCCGAGGGCGGGCTCGCGGCCGGGCTCGCGCACGAGGTGAAGGAGGAGGCGGGGCGCTGCATCCTGACGGTCGACGTGATCGAGGTCCCGCACCACGGGCCGATCATCCCGGGCTCGCAGGCGACGCTTCCGGACGGGACGAAGATCGCGCTCGCCTGGAAGTGGACGGGGTTCGAGCCCTCGGGCGACCTGAAGGCGGTCGCGGGGCTGTGGCGCGCGAAGACGGTGGCCGACTTCCAGAACGCGATCCGCATCTTCGGCGTCGGCGCGCAGAACTGGATCTGGGCGGGCACGGACGGTCACATCGCGTGGGCCCCGTGGGCGCGGCTGCCGATCCGCAAGCACGTGGCCGAGGGCAAGGGCGCCGAGCACCCGCCCTGGCTCCCGATGCCGGGCGACGGATGCTGCGAGTGGACCGGCGACGTGCCGCGCGAGCAGCTCCCCCACGCGGAGGACCCGGCCGAGGGCTACGTCGCGACGGCCAACAACGACCCGAACGGGACCACGCTCGACAACGACCCGCTGAACGACGGGATCTACTACGCCCACACCTACGACATCGGGTTCCGCGGGGCGCGGGTCCACGAGCGGCTGCGCGAGCTGTTCAAGGCGAAGAAGGCGTCGATCGAGGACTTCCAGGCGGTCCAGGGGGATCACCGGTCGCCCCTCGGCAAGGGCCTGACCCCCGGCATCCTCGCGGCGGTGACCGAGGCGAAGAAGGCGGACGCGGACGCCTCGCTGAAGGCGCTCCTGACCGCGGACGTCCAGGCGGCGGCGGACCTGCTGGCCCAGTGGGACTTCCAGGCTTCGAGCGGGCTCGAGACCGAGACGAGCGCGGCGCAGAAGGGGTCCGCCGCGGCCGCGACCGTGTTCAACCTCTGGCTCGTCGAGACCCTGACGCACGTGCTCGCCGACAAGGGCATCCCGGGCCTCGAGGACCAGTACGCGGCGAAGCTGCTGTATGCGATGATCGTGACGCCGGAGAAGCTTGCGACGTGGTCCGCCGAGAAGGGCGACACGCTGCTCTGGGACGACGTGGCGACCGCGGACGTGGTCGAGACGCGACACCACGTGATCCTGAAGGGTCTCGGCGACGCGCTCGCGCGGGCGAAGGACCCCGAGAAGCTGAACCTCGGCGCGGACATGACGGGCTGGCTGTGGGGGAAGCTCCACTCGATCACGCTCCGGCACCCGCTCGGCGGCGAGTTGAACATCCCGCCCGAGAGCGCGTTCCCGACCGGCTACCCGCGGCACGGGGACAGCTTCGTCGTGGACTCGTCGAACGCGGGGCTGAAGGACTTCGACTTCCGGTACGCCCACGGGCCGTCGATGCGCGCGGTCTATCGGCTCGACCCGGCCGGCGTGAAGATGGACAACGTTTTGCCCGGCGGCCAGTCCGGCAACTTCCCGAACCCCCACTACGGCGACGACTTCCTGCTGTGGGCGAAGAACCAGACCCACCCCGTGCACTTCGACGAGGCGTCGATCGTCACGGACAGCGAGTCCTGCCTGCTCCTGGCCCCGTAGTCCCCGCGCCCGAGTCCGAACCCGCTCGCGCCCCCACCATCCGCCGCCACTCCCGCACCGCCCCCGCGACCGCCCGCACCGGCGCCCCCGCGATCGCGGGATACGCCTCGCACGGCGTGAAGCACCCCCCGCACTCGACACGCTCGGCGCCGCGCCGGGCCGCGAGCGCCGCCCCGGACGCCCAGATCCGGTCCATCCGGAAGCCCTCCTCGCGGAGCGACCCGACCCGCCGATCCCACACGTGGCACGGATAGACCCCCCCGTCCGCGGACACGAAGCACGACGTGCGGAGCGCCTGGCAACCGAACCCGATCGGCCGTCCGGACAGGCGCCCGTGGAGATTCGCGAGGAAGACGGCCTCCATCAGGTCCACGGGGCCGCGGGGCACGCCGCGGCGCAGGGCGTGGGCCCGCACGTGCGCCACCGGGTCGGGGGGGAACAGGTCCGGCATCCCGCCGTTGTCGAAGAACAGGCCGGACTCGATCGCGAGGTTCCAGTGCCACGACCGCGCCTCGAACCCCGGGAGCGCCGTTGCGAGCGCGGCCTCGGTCGCGGCGAGCGCGTGCGCGTTCCCCGCGCTGACCGTGGTGCCCGCATACACCCGCACGCCCTCGATCGAGCGGAGCCGCGACCACGTCTCGACCGCCCGTTCGAAGCTCCTCCCGCGCAGCCGGTCGTGCAGCTCGCGCGGGCCGTCGATGCTGACCGTCACGATCAGCTCGACGTGCGGGCGCTCGCGCCTGACGAGCCGCGCGACCGCCTCGGCGCGGTCGGGGAACGTCCCGTTCGTGGGGAAGTGCAGCACCCCCAGCGACGGCGCCGCGCCGAGAATGGCCGAGAAGACCTCGGCCGCGTCGCGCCGCATCATCGGCTCGCCCCCGGTCACGTCGAGCCAGGCGAGCCCGGGGCACGCGGCGCACAGGGACGCCACCTCGGCCGGCGTCAGGTCCGCGCCCGGGGCCGCGGCGGACGACCGGCACGTCGCGCACCGGAGGTTGCAGCGCCGCGTGACCGCGAGGACCATGCGGGTCGGCGTCGAGGGTCGGACGACCCATCCCGACACGATCGATCGCGCCACGCGCACGGCGGCGAGCGGGTCCATCAGAGGATCTCGTCGATCGAGCCGGGCGCGTCTGCCCAGCGGACCGCCTGGACCGCGAACAGGGTCGTCCACGCGTTCACGTCCGCGGCCTCGCCGTCGTCGGGGGCCCATGCGATCCCCCCCGGACCGGACTGGCAGGACGCGAGGAAGGACAGCGCGCGACGGAAAA
>VGRB01000036.1 GCA_016875475.1 Deltaproteobacteria bacterium | reverse complement strand
GCGCGCTCGGCGACCGCAGAGCGGTCGCGCAAGGGGGGTGGCCCGCGCCCCGCAACGCGGGGCGGCGGGCAGGGGGGCGAGCCGCGCCCCCCTCCGATCGATGCCCCTGGGGCCTGCCGGGTCGGGAAGGTGGGGTGCGCGTCTCGACGGGTGTCGTTCGGGACCGCCTGCCGTGCAGGCCGGATCTCAGGAATCGGCGACCGTTTCGGCGGCAGCCCCGGCGTCCCCCTGCGCGGCTCCGCGGTCCGGCGTGAGGCGTGGCGACGGCGCGGAGAGCGTGACGAGCGCCGCGTCCAGTTCGTCGGCGTCGAAAGGCTTCATCAGGACGCCCCGGAAGCCGTACCGGCGGGGGTCGGACAGGACCGGGTCGGAGACGTAGCCGGTCGCGGCGATGATGCGCGCGCGGGGCTCCCGCTTGAGGATCAGCCGGGCCGCCTCGGCCCCGCCCATGCCTCCCTTGACGGTCAGGTCCAGCACGATGGCCGCGAACCGCGTCCCTTCGTCGATGCCCGCGGCGTGCCGCTCGACCGCGGCCGCGCCGTCCGCGGTCTCGACGGGCGCCCATCCGCGGGCCTTGAGCATGCGCGCGAGCACCCCGAGGACCGCGGGCTCGTCGTCCATGACGAGGACGCGGCCCCGCTCCGACGGGGTGCGCGGCAGGTCCCGCGTCCCCGGGATCGGCCCCTCCCAGACCGGCAGCCAGATCGTGAAGGCGCTGCCGCGCCCGACCTCGGTCTCGACCCGGATCGCCCCGTCGTGGCCGCGGACGATCGCGTGGCTGGCGGCCAGTCCGAGGCCCCTGCCGGACGGCCTCGTCGTGAAGTACGGGTCGAAGATCCTCGGCAGGATCAGGCCGTTGATGCCGGTGCCGGTGTCCTCGACGCGGATGCGGACGTACGCGCGGCCCTGCCTCAGGCCGGCGATGCCCCGCGGCGCGTCCGCGACGTCGCACCGGATCGTGACGGCGCCCCCGGGCTGCATCGCCTGGGCCGCGTTCAGGGCGAGGTTCTGGACCACCTGCCCGATCTGGTCGAGGTCGCAGTGGACCGCGGGCAGGGAGTCCGGGACGTCGAAGCGGCACGCGGTCCCGGTGCCCTGGAGCGCGACCAGGGCCGCGTCCTGTACGGACGATCCGATGCGGACGGGCTTCCTGAGCGGCGCCCCGCTGCGCGTCAGCGCCAGGAGCTGGACCGTCAGCCCCGAGGCCCGCTGGATCGCCTGCTCCGCCTCGCCGAGCCGGTCGCCGGCCGGGGAGTCCGGCGGGAGCAGCTCGCGGGCGAGCGACACGTTCCCCAGGCAGGCCATCAGGATGTTGTTGAAGTCGTGCGCGATCCCGCCCGCGAGCGTGCCGAGCGAGTCGAGCTTCTGGGCGCGCATCGCCTCGTCCTGCAGTCGCTTGCGGACGGTGACGTCGGTCGCGATCCAGCAGATCCCGGGCGGCCGCGAGGGGTCGTCGTGCAGGGGGAAGCGCACCGACACGAGGTCGCGCCGGGCGCCCGCGATCGCCAGCACCTCGTCGGTCTCGACCGGCCGCCCCTCGAGGACCGCGTTGCGTTCCTTCTCCGCCAGCTCCTGGGCGACCTCCGGCTCGAACATCCGCGCGTCCGTGCTGCCGACCGCGCGGCTCGCCGGGATCCCGGCGATCTGCTCGAACCAGCGGTTGACCATGACGTAGCGCCCCTCCGCGTCCTTGACCGCGACGGCGACCTGGAGGTTGTCCAGCGTGGTCCGGTAGCGAGCCTCGGCGCGCGCGGATGTGCGTTCCTGGCGACGCACGAGGTTCGCGAAGAAGTGTACCGTGCCGATGACCACGGTTCCCGCAGTCAGCAGGTTCAGCGCGGCGACCGCTTCCCGGAACTGCTGCGGGACGGGCGCGAGCGGCGTGCCGACGTCAACGACAATCCAGGCCAGGGCCAGCGCGATCGAGACCGCGTACACGACCAGGCGCCACAAGGGCCCGAGGAACACCATCGCGGCCATCGGGCTGATCAGGTACCAGACGATCATGCCGCCGGACGGCAACGGCCCCCCCATCATCGCGGTGAGCGAGGACGCAACCAGGAACCCCGCGACGATCTGGATCGACACGAGGGCCGACACCTGGAGGAGGTCGAGCCGCAGCATGATCTGCGCCGCGACCATCTCGGCGAGGAAGACGGCGACGAGAGCGGACGGGGCAACCAACCCGATGGAGAGGAACACGACGAGGTAGAGCGCGAGCGCACCGCTCCCGAGCAGGAGCATCCTGTTCAGCAGCGCCTTCGCGTCGTCGCCAGGCAAGTCTGTCCGCTCCATCTGGCAGGAGTCTAGCACGTAGTGCGGATCAGCGGGGGGGCGGATTGCGGCGGCCGGCCACCGAGACGTCCAGCGTCGCGGTCCACGCCAGCCAGCGTACCGCCAGCGTCGCGTCCACCCGGAGGCGATCGCCGGACTGCACGACGCGGCTCCGCACGACGCGGAGCGTGCCGGGCGACCCCAGCGCGCGGAAGGCGCACGGCTCGCGAACCGACAGCTCCGGGGCGTCCGGGCGGGCGACGACCTCGAACCGGCAGTGCTCGGCCGAGCGGTAGGGCCTCATGTCCATCCACGTCCGGCCGCCGGCGGTTTCGAGGCGCGCGTCGATCCGCGTCCGGAACCGGTCCTTGCCCGCCGGGTTGGACGGCGTGACGGACACGACCTTGAGGTCGCCCCGCAGGACCCAGTCGCCGGGCCGGAGCAGGGCGTCGGCGCGGGCAGCGGACGGAGCGAGGACCAGGGCGAGGAGCAGCGTCGCCGTGCGCATGGGGCCTCCGGCACGTGAGCCGAAGGGATCGACGCGCCGGCGGGACGGGTATTCGCGGCGGTGCGCTGGTACAATCCGGGTGTCGGTCGCGGAGGCGCGGGATGAGAGCGTGGTTCCTTCCGGCGTTCGTGGCCCTGCTCGGATGCACGGAAGGGGCGGACGGAAGGGCCGCGGACGTGCCGGGGGGCGACGTCGGTGCGGACGTCGCGTCGGACGCGCTTCCCGATCCTGCCCCGGACGCGTGGACGGAGACCGCGCCGGACGCGACCTCCGAGGCGACGCCCGATCTCCCGACCGGGGTGCCCGGGGGATCGCCGCTGCCGACGGCGCTGGCGGGGTGGGTCCGGGTGACGGAGGAGACGGACGAGACGGGGAAGCCGTCGTACTCGCGGGTCGAGGCGGAGTTGCGCAGCGGGCCGCTCCCGTCCACGCAGGTCGAGGTGGACCGCGTGGGCGACTGCGTCCTGCTGGTCGGCGACCTGATGAACCGGTGGGAGTGCGACCCGATGTGCGAGTGGGGCGAGGAGGCGTGCGTCGGCAAGCAGTGCGTGCCGTACCCGGCCCCGGCCCCGGCCGGCCGGATCACGATATCGGGGCTCGCTGCCGCGATCCGGCTCTCGCCCGACGCCACGGGCCGGTATGCGGCGGTGTACGAGGCCCCGGCGGACCTGTTCGCGGCGGGCGCGGAGGTGCGGGCTTCGTCCGAGGGCGGCGCGACCCCGGCGTTCGACCTCGCGGCGCGGGGCGTGGCGGACTTCCACCCGGACATGACCGGGTTCGACGTCAGGCCCGGCCAGGACGGCAAGCACAAGGACGGCGTGATCCGCTGGGACCCGCCGCCCGGCGGCCCCGCGTCCGGGACGCGCGTGTACGCCCTGATCCAGACCGGGTGGCACGGGTCGCCGAGCCTGACCACGATCTGGTGCGACGCCTCGGACGACGGCGACCTGGTCGTGGACGCGTCGCTGCTGGAGCGCTTCCCGATCCCTTCGTGCGGCGAGTGCGAGGGGTCGTACGTCGGCCGCTACACCCAGGCCAACCTCGACTTCGGGGCCGGGCCGGGGCAGCTCTTCGTCGCGTCCCGCCGCTGGTTCGTCGCGTGGTGGAAGTGAGCCTGGAACGAGTCAGCGGCGCGATGGCGTTCCCGGCGGCGATCCTGGCGTGTTCGGACGCGGCCGGCCCGGGGGGCCTGGACGTCGTCGCGGACCGCGGCGGCGAGGCCGACGCACCCGGCGACGCGCCGGGGCGCGAGGCGCCTCTCACAGGGTCAGCGAGAATATCGATCGCCGGCTACGCGGGGTGTCTCGGGCACCGGCCTTCTGGGCCCCCCTTGCGGCCTGCGGACGCAAGGGGGACGGCCGGCATCCCGATCCGCCTCCGCTCGCCTTGGCGCCTCGTTCTCGCTGACCCTCTCAACTGCCGTGACGGCAAGGGTTTGACAGCTTCACGCAGGGGTTGAACCAACGCGCGTCTTCGGGGGGCTACGTGAACGCCAGAGCCGGTTGCGGGAGGGGCCGGGAATCAGCCAACCCGCGACTTCCGAGGCCGCGATGGCAGCCGACGGGAAGGCAGGCGTACGTACTTGCGCCCGCTGCGCTTCTCCTGCTCCTTGAGGTCCCTGAAGATGCGGTCCAGGTCGTACTGGTGAAGGCGTGCGTGCGCGTCGCGAACCGACCTGACCTCAGAAACGATGGGGTCATGCCACATCGCTCGGCTCCTCCAACAATTCGAGCGGGGTGCAAAGGACCGGCGGCGCCAGCCCCGCTCGTTCGCACTCCTGCTCAATCTTATTACGGATTGCGGCGTTTGCAATGTGCTTGCAGTTCCACGTCAGGAGGTAGGCAGCTCCGTTCGTGGCAGCGAGCGCGACGTGAAGGGCGTCCTCGGGCGCCGAGGCGGGAATCGCCCCACTCGCGACAAGCCTCCGGGCCAGGCCGAGCGCATCGGGAGTGGCCTCGACCAGTTCGATCGCTTCCAGCAACTCAACCGGCGTTGCGCCGGCGTCGGGTCGCCCGCCGATGCCTCGGCCAGCACGAGCTGCGAGGCGATCAGCCGGAACGAGTCGCGACGTTGGTCCCACCATTCCCTCGTCACCTCCTGGTGGGCGGCGACGATCAAGTCGCGGTTTCGACGCGCGGTCAGGTAGCTGATCACGGTGGTTTCGACGTACACGACCGGCTTCGCACTGGCCATGGCCGCTCCCTCACTCAAGGCGGGGCGGCTCCGGGAGCCCGGACCGCTCCCCCGTTCCCGGAGTGTAGCAGGAACGCGGGGAGTGCAGCATGGGTTCGGTCGATCGCAGGGCGGGGGCTTGCCTTGAACGGCTACCGTACGGCGGCACCGTTGATCCGGAGGTTCTCGTTTCCGGCGAGCGCGTAGAAGAAGTGGTGGTGCCACTTGTGCGAGTTGGAAGCAGGGGAACGATCAAGGGTCCGAAGGTGGTCCGAAGGCGGGCGGTCGGGAGACCGGCGCCCCCGGGTCAGAACACCCCGACGAGGTTCGCGCCGATCGCCTCGAAGTGGACCCCGATCGACGCGGATTCGGGCTTGCCGTCTCCGTTGCCGTCGATGTCGGGCTTGACCAGGATATCGACCATCCCGACCACGTCCTCGGGGGGGGGCAGCTCGGGCGGCCAGAACTGCGGCGGGGTGTCGAGCAGGCCCTGCTTCAACTGGGACAGGGGCACGCCGCCGCCCAGGATGCCGCTCATGGAGACGACCTTGCCGCCGGACAGGACCACGGTCGCCTCGATGCGGGGGCTCAGCATGTCCACGTGCAGGGTCACGCCGCCGAAGAGGGGCATGTCGAACGGCACGGTCGCGCCCGGACCGCCCGCGGTCAGCTTGTCGCCGACGATGCGGGCGTTGTGGATCGCCGCGACGGGCTTGCAGTCGAGCGTCAGGTTGTCGTGGTTCACGAGGTAGTCGCAGGTGTCGTGCTGCCAGTCGCACCCGGGGCTCGACGGCGCGAGCTTGCCCGCGTACATGGCGAGCGTGTAGGGAGTGCCGTCGGTCTTCAGGCCGCGGTGCTCGTAGACCAGGATGGTGCGGCCCTGGTCGAGTCCGACCTGGAGGGAGTCGCCGCCGAACGATCCGAGCGGCCCGAGCGAGTTGTCGATCCCGGCGGAGCAGTCGGATTCGGGCATGCAGGTCGCGGGGTTGCCGTCCACGTCGAGCCCGTTCCCCGGGTGGCCCTTGCCCTCGATCCACATCTTGACGAGCTTGTTCGCCACGTCACCGAAGTCCGGGTCGCAGCCGCAGCCCGACGTGTCCGCGACGCAGGCGCCCGCGACGCAGTGGTCGCCCGTCGAGCACCCGAGGCCGTCGTCGCACGGCCCGCTCGGCACGGGGACGTTCTTGCACTCGCCCGCCGTGCAGAGGTCCGTGGTACACGAGTTCCCGTCGCTGCACGCCTTGGCAACGCCCTTGCACTTGCCGCCGGCGTCGCAACTGTCGTTGACCGTGCAGGCGTCCGCGTCGTCGCACGCGGCCGCGTTCGCGTCGTGGGTGCACTCGAACGTCACGGGGTCGCAGCCGTCCGTGGTGCAGGGGCTCCCGTCGTCGCACCACGACACGCCGCCGTCGCAGCAGGGCGCGTCCGGGTCGATCTCGTGGAAGCAGCCGCTCGCGTCGTCGCAGCCGTCCTTCGTGCAACTGTTGCCGTCGTCGCAGTTGGTCGCCATCCCGACGCACTTCGCCGCCGCGGTGCAGGCGTCCTCGATCGTGCACGCGTCGTGGTCGCCGCACGGCGCGCCCACCGCGGGCGTGTGGCGGCAGCCCGGGCCGGTCGGCTCGCAGGTGTCGGTCGTGCACGGGTTGCCGTCGTCGCAGTCGTCCTTGCCGTGGGCGCACAGGCCGGTGTCCGGGTCGCACGAGTCGGGCGTGCAGGCGTTGCCGTCGTCGCACGGCTTCGCCGCGATCCCGCCGCCCGCGCACGCGCCGCCCTCGCACGCCCCGGCCGCGACCTCGCACGGGCCGGGGGACAGGCCCGCGGGCACGCACGCCGTTCCGTCGGGGGCGGGGGTCCAGGCGGTCGCGGACGCGGCGGGCACGCAGCGCATGCAGGCGTCGTCCGGGTCGGCCTCGTCCGCGGCGCGGCAAAGGCCGGCGATCAGGCACGCGTCCGGGGCGATCGAGAAGGCGCAGGCGCCGTCCCGGCACTCGTCCAGGGTGCAGACGCGGCCGTCGTCGCAGCCCGTGGCGCAGGTGGGGGCGGATTCGGGGGGGAGGTCCGCCGGGTAGACCGGGACGTCCTCGGGGGGAGGACCGGGGTCGGCGAGGGCGAGGGTGGCGCCGGCGTCGGCGCAGGCGGCGAGGACGAGCAGAGAGAGGAGCGGGGGGGGGCAGGGCATGCACATCAGTTCACGCTCCCGGACAGGACGGTGTACCCGAACGACCGCATCACCTGCTGCACCGCGGGGGTCAGCTTCCGGCCCGCGAACGCGGGGTGGATCTTGCCGAGATCGACCGACGGGATCGGGAAGCTGACGAACGCACCATCCCGGATCGCGTCCATCAGCACGGGGAGGATCTGGTCCTCGATCATGCCGGTGATCTTGTCTGCGCCGCCTTCCAGGCCGCCCGACGCGCTCGCCACGTCCATCCGGACCACGGTCGGGACGTCGAGCGCGAACCCGATCTGATCGCCCGACGCGTACAGGTAGGCGGGCGCGATCACGGTCGCGTACATCAGGATCTCGGACGGCGACCCGAACATGTCGAACGTCGCGTGGACCCCGACCTCGCCCACCTGGACCTGCAATTGTTCCGACCAGTTGCACGACGTCACGATCGGCGGGAGCAGGAAGTCCACGTCCGCCTTCAGGTCCGCGACGCCGTACTCGGACAGGTCCTGGGGGATGAGCGACGGATCGACCGGGAACTTCAGCCCGCCGCCCCACCACATCGCGTACGCGACCTGGTTCAGGACGTCGTCGTGCAGGCCCATCTCCGCGGCGCCGTAGGCCGGGAAGTACAGGGGCTCCTCCCAGCCCGACAGGCAGCCCGCCCGCCCGATCGACCCGAGCACGGCGTGCGTCGTCTTCTTCGGCGCGACCACGGTCGCGGCGAGCCCGATCACCGACCCGGCGTCCGTGAAGGTGATCGAGGACAGCTTCGTCTTGAACGCCAGCGTGACCGGCGTCGCGCCCGGCAGGAACGCGGGCACGGTCACGGCCTGGTCGAGCGCGAACCCGGCAAGCAGGTCCGCGATGGCACCCTCGATCGGCGCGCCCATCTGCGCCTCGATCGCGTCCTCGATGTAGCCGGTGAGCGTGTCCTGGAACCAGTCCACCAGCCAGTTGAACAGGAAGCCCCAGATCCCGTCCACGACGACCTCGACCTGGGGCACGATCCGGACGTCCGCGTTCTGGATCTGGACGACCGGCTTGCCCGCGGACACGGACACCTTGATCGTGGCCTTGACCTCGATCATCGGGGCGGACGCGGTGCCGCTCACGTCCGGGCAGATTCCGCCCATCGGGACCGCGATGTCCGCGGAGAAGTCGTACATGACCACGTCGAGGTCGAGCCCGCCCGCCACCGGCCGGAGCGCCACGTCGATCTGCCCGTGCTTCACGTTCGTGACGTTGACCTGGTAGCTGCACCCCGCGTAGGACCCCGAGGTCACGGGGTTCTTGAACAGCGTGTTGAAGTCCATGGCGTTGACGTACGCCTCGACCAGGGACGCCACGTCCACGTGCATACCGTTCGAGTCCCACGTCTCGGCCGCCAGGAACACGTTCGCGCCGTCGGCCACCATCGACTGCGACGGCTTCGCCGCGTCGATCGCGTACCACTTCGTGGAGAACGCGTACGACCGCGACGCCTGCGCGGTCTGGCCGCCGTCGTCGGTCGCGATCGCGAGCAGGGGGTTGATGCCCTGCGACGAGTAGACCGGCACCGAGAAGTCGCCGTCCGTCTCGAGCGAGGCGGCGAGGTCGTTGACCGTCACGCTCGCGATCGGCCACGCATCGCTCCCCTGCGTCGCGTGGCCCGCCACCTTCACGTTCGGGTCGCCCTTCAGCGTGGCGCCGCGGGGGGGCTTGTCGAGCCGGATCGTCGGACCGCACCCCGCGGCCGGGTCGGCCTCGTGCATGCAGCCGAGCCACGGCTCGCACCAGTCCTTGGTGCACGCCTCGCCGTCGTCGCAGGACGCGTCGGCGTGGCCGCAGCCGACGTTCGGGACGCACGCGTCGGTCGTGCACGGGTCGAAGTCCTCGCAGGACAGCTCGACCGGCCCGGCCCGGCAGGCGCCCCCGGCGCAGGTGTCGTACTCGAAGCACGGGTCGCCGTCGTCGCACGGCATCCCGTTGTCCGAGGTGGCGCAGCCCACCCCGGGCGTACACGAGTCGTCGGTGCAGGGGTTGCCGTCGTCGCACGCGAGCGCGTCTGTCCCGGGCTCGCATTCGAGGTTGCGGCAGCGGTCGCCGACCGTGCAGGGGTCCCCGTCGTCGCACGGGGCGGTGTTCGGGATGTTCGTGCAGCCCGAGGCCGGCACGCAGCCGTCGTCCGTGCACGGGTCGTGGTCGTCGCACTCGGGGGGGAGCCCGCCGCCGCGGCACTCGCCGTCCTGGCAGCGTTCGCCGGCGGTGCAGGCGTTCCCGTCGTCGCACGGGTCGTCATTCGGCGGGTGCACGCACCCGGCCGCCGGGTCGCACCCGTCGTCCGTGCACGGGTTGAGGTCCGGGGCGCAGTTCACGGCCGCGCCGACGCAGGCGCCCGCGTGGCACACGTCGCCGGTGGTGCAGGCGCTGCCGTCGTCGCACGGGGCGTCGTCGAGCGGGGCGTGGACGCATTTCCCGCCGGTGCACGCGTCGTCGGTGCACGGGTTCTGGTCGTCGCAGCCCGCGAGCCCCGGCACGCACGCGCCCGCCTTGCACCTGTCCCCGAGCGTGCACGGGTCGCCGTCGTCGCACGCGAGGCCGTCGTGGGGAACGAGGCGGTCGGTCGCGACCGGCGGCACGCACGCGTGGCAGGGCAGGCCATCGTCGGACTCGCCGTCCGCGAAGCACCTGCCGCCGACCCAGCAGTGGAGCCCGTCCAGGCATTCCGGCGGCGGCGGGCCGTGATCGACCAGGGCGTCGCCGATCACCATGGGGATGTCGTGGCCGGCGGACGCGTTCGGGGGCGATCAGGGGGCTGCCCCCCCGCCGCACTCCGCGGCGAGGAGCACCGGCACGAGCAGGACGCGGGCCGTGCGCATCGCGACCCCCGCAGCTACGGGTCCAGGGTGAGCTGGAGCGTGTACTTCGAGCAGGACCAGGCGCCGTACAGCTCGATGTCGATGCAGCCGTCGTTGTTCTCGCCCCAGTTCGGGTCGAGGTCGTCGGTCTTGACGGTCAGCGAGCCGGACTGGGTCCCGCACTTCGTGTGGTCCACGCCGCCGTCGCACTCGCGGTCGTAGTACAGGCACATCGTGTGCGACCCGGACACGCCGGAGAGCGTCGCGGAGAGGGTCATGGTCCAGTCCACGAGGCTCCCGCTCTCCTCGACGTTGACGTAGAAGCGGTCGTAGTCGCCGTTCGAGTGGAACGTCGCGTTCGAGACGGTCTTCGTCGTCGCGCCGTCCTTGAGGGTCCCCAGGCCCTCCGCGGTGTTCCACGTGTCGTTCGGCTCGTACGGATCCTTGGTGAACGCGCACGACCCCCAGTCGCACGAGGACGAGCACGTCCGCGTCCCGCACCCGTCCGTGCAGGCCGCGGTCGAGTACTTCTCGCACGCACCCTGGTTCAGGCACGTGCCCCACGGCCCCCAGTTGCAGTTCGCGCACGACCGGCTGTGGGTGCCGCACTTGGTGCACTCCTCCTGCTGCGACTGGCCGGTCCTGCACGGGAACGTCTCGTCGGGCTCGCCCGAGCAGTTGTCGTCCTGGTTGTTGCAGACCTCGGACGCGCCCGGCTTGATGCTCGCGGACGAGTCGTTGCAGTCGCCGCCCTTCTCGGTCGTGTACTTGCCCGTGCCCTTGCAGTAGCACTTCACGTTCGCGTCGTTGCCCCACCCGTCGGAGTCGCCGTCGTAGTAGAACGTGCGGCAGTTCGGCCCGTCCTCGCCCTCGTCGGAGGTGGTGTTGCAGTTGTTGTCCTGGCCGTCGCAGCGCTCCGGCGCGCCCGGATAGACCGTGGCGTCCGAGTCCTTGCAGTCGCCCGTCTGCTTGGTCGTGTACTTCGATTCCCAGTCGGGCTGGCAGAGGCACTTCATGTTCCCGGTCACCGCGTACCCGTCCTGGTCGCCGTCGTAGAACCAGTTCTGGCACCCGACGCCGCCCGCGCCCTCGTCCTGCGTGCCGTTGCAGTTGTCGTCGACCTGGTTGCACTTCTCGGCCGCGGCGGGGTTCACGGTCTTGTCGCCGTCGTTGCAGTCGCCGTACTTCGAGACGATATACGGGGGCTTCGGCTTGCAGAGGCACGCCGTGTCATGGTCGTCCCCCCAACCGTCCGCGTCCTTGTCCGCCCAGAAGGTCTTGCAGTCCGTGGCGTTGTCGTCCGTCTCGCCGTTGCAGTCGTTGTCCGTGCCGTCGCACACCTCGGGCTGGCCGCCGGACACGGCCGGGTTGTTGTCCTCGCAGTCGCCCGCGTTCGAGGCCGTGTACTTGCCCTCGGGCCCGCACAGGCACTTCGCGTTCGAGGCCACGCCCCACCCGTCGTTGTCGTTGTCGTAGTAGTACAGGGTGCAGTCGAGCGCCGCGTCGTCGGTCACCCCGTTGCAATCGTCGTCCGCGCCGTTGCAGTACTCCGAAAGGCCCTTGTGGATCGCGGCGTTGTAGTCGTCGCAATCGCCGGTCTGGGCGGCCTGGTACTCGCCCATCGGGGCGCAGAGGCACTTCTGGTCGCCGGTCACGCCGTACCCGTCGCCGTCGTGGTCCCGGAAGAACTCGGTGCACCCGCTCGCGTCCGGCTCGTCCGTCTCGCCGTCGCAATCGTCGTCGCGCAGGTTGCAGGACTCGGCCGCGGCCGGGTTCACGGCGGCCTCCGCGTCGTCGCAGTCGCCCGGCACCAGCGCGGCGTGCTGGCCGTCCGCCTTGCACAGGCACCGCCAGTCGCCCTGGACCCCGTACGCGTCCCCGTCCGCGTCGCGGTAGTGCTTGACGCAGCCCTCGGCACCCTCCGGGTCGGTCGTCCCGTTGCAGTCGTTGTCGATGCCGTCGCAGACCTCGGTGCCCGGGTCTGCCGCCTTGCAGACCATCTTGCCGCCCTCGCACACGTTCGGGCCCTTGCAGACCTTGTCGCCGAACGTCTTGACGCACTCGGGCGCCTCGATCCCGTCGTCCGTCTGGCCGTCGCAGTCCTGGTCCTGGCCGTCGCAGATCTCCTGGAGCGGCTCGGCCGCGTCGCAGTCGGTCAGGCCCTGGTCCGAGCACCGCCGCTCGCCGAGGCACCGGCCGTACGGGTTCTCCCGGTAGCAGGTGGTCTTGTAGCCCGCCTGCTCGTACGCCGGGGTGCAGGGGCAGTCGGCCTCGAGCCGCACGCACTGCTTCGCGCCGCCGGCGCGCCCGCCGCCCGCGGGCTCGACCACCTGGCACGAATACCACTGCGGGCACGGCTGCCCGGCGGAGCAGTCGGTGCCGCAGAACTTCCCGGCGGCGCCGCGGTCGACGCACAGGTCGCCCGTGTCAAGGCCTTCGGGCCGGCAGTCCTCGTCCCACTCGCAGGGGCGGCAGAGGCGCTCGACCTGGGGGAGGCAGACGAGCGACACGTCCGAGCCGCCGGTGACCACGGACCGGCACTCCCACCCCTCGGGGCAGGCGGCCTCGACGCACGCGATCGCGCACTGCTTGCCGCCGCCCGGGACCTGCACGCAGACGCCGGACACGCACTCCGCGCCCGTCGCGCACGAGGGCTCGACCCCGTCGCCCTGCGGGTCGGCAGCGCCGTCCCCCCCGCCGGCATCGCCGGCGTCGCCGGGGACCGGGGCTTCGCCGGAGCCGTCCTGGCCGTCCGCGGAGCCGTCGGCGAGGAGCATCTCGCCGACCGGCCGGTCCGAGCCGGGGAGGTCCCCCGCGACCAGGGGGGTGGAGGTGGTGGTGCAGCCTGCGATCAGCGAGAGCGCGGCGATCCACGAGGCGGTTGCGACGGTTGCGTGGGCGATTCGCATCGTACGAGCCCTCCTCCCAGACCCGCCGTATTGTACGCCAAACCCCCGCTTGTTTCCTCGGGAGCGAGGGGCGATAATCGGGCCCGGTGGGGCGGAGGGGACGACGTGGGCGACGGGAGCGGCGAGAGGAGACGGTGGCCTCGGCGCGAGCTGGGCGTCGTGGTCGACGTGCTCGAGGAGGTGCGCGGGCAGCACGGCCGCGCGGTCGGCATGAACCTGAGCAGGGGGGGGATGCTCCTCCAGTCGCTGCTGGACTACCGGGAGGGCGAGCGCATCGACGTGGCCTTCCTGCTCCCCGAGTCGTCGCACCGGATCCGGATCGCGGGGCGAGTGCTGCGCGTGGTCCATCCCGAGACCGCCGGCGACGAGCAGGCGGGCGTGGCCATCGAGTTCCTCGACACCCCGGAGTGGGCGCTCGCGGAGGTCGTCCGCTTCGTGGAAGGCCCCGGCGCGAGCCTGGAAGGGGCGGTCGTCCTGACCAAGGAGTAGCCCTCTGCCCGGGCCCTCCGAAAGCGGCGGCAAGGGTGCGGCGCCCGCCGTGCTCGCGGGCCGCGGGTTGACGCGCACCTACAGGATGGGCGAGGTGGAGGTGGCCGCGCTGCGCGGCGTGGACATCGACCTCCGCGACGGGGAGATGGTCGTCCTCCTCGGGCCGTCCGGCAGCGGGAAATCGACGCTCCTGAACCTGCTCGGCGGCCTGGACCGGCCGACCGAGGGCACGCTCGAGTACCGCGGAACGAGGCTGCTCTTCGACGACGACGCGTCGCTGACGCGCTATCGCCGGGACTGCGTCGGGTTCGTCTTCCAGTTCTACAACCTGATCCCGAGCCTGACCGCTCGCGAGAACGTGGCCATCGTCACCGAGATCGCCCGCGACCCGCTGCCCCCCGAGGACGCGCTCGGGCTGGTCGGGCTCGGCGGCCGGATGGACCACTTCCCGTCGCAGCTCTCCGGCGGCGAGCAGCAGCGGGTGGCGATCGCGCGCGCCGTGGCCAAGCGGCCGGACCTGCTGCTCTGCGACGAGCCGACCGGCGCGCTCGACGTGTCGACCGGCAAGGTCGTGCTGGAGGTGCTCGACCGCGTGAACCGCGAGCTCGGGACCACGACCGCGATCATCACCCACAACGCGGCGATCGGCGGGCTCGCTGACCGGGTCATGACGATGCACGACGGCAGCATCGCGCGGGTGGCGGAGAACGCGCGGCGGATGGGGCCCGACGAAGTGACGTGGTGATTCGGCGCGCATGAGGGCGATCCACAGGAAGCTCTGGCGCGACCTCTGGCACATGCGGGGGCAGGCGCTCGCGATCGTGCTGCTGGTCGCGTGCGCGACCATGACCTTCGTCGGCGCGGTCAGCACGCGCCGGTCGCTCCAGGTGTCGCGCGGCCACTACTACGACCGGAACCGGCTCGCCGACGCGTGGGCTTCGCTGCGGCGCGCGCCGGAGGACGTCGCCGAGGAGGTCCTGCGCATCCCCGGCGTCGCCGAGGTCGAGACACGCGTGGTCGCGGAGGTCCAGCTCTCGGTGACCGGGTTCCCGGACCCGGTGGTCGGACGGCTGGTGTCGCTTCCGGCCGGGGGGGGGCAGCCGGGGATGAACCGACTGCACCTGCGGTCCGGCCGCCTGCCCGAGCCGGGGCGTGCGCGGGAGGTGGTCGCCGGCGAGGCGTTCGTCAAGGCGCACCGCCTGCGGCCGGGCGACCGCGTCGGCGCGGTGATCCACGGCCGCCGCCAGGACCTGACGATCGTCGGCGTGGCCCTGTCGCCCGAGTACGTGTTCCAGGCGCGGACCGGGGCGGTCATGCCGGACGACAAGCGGTTCGGGGTGTTCTGGATGCCTCGGGACGGGCTGGCCGCGGCCGCCGACATGGACGGCGCGTTCGACGACATCACGCTGAGGCTGTCCCGGGGGGCGTCCGAGCCGGCCGTGATCGCGGCCGTGGACCGGGTGCTCGCGCCGTACGGCGGGACCGGCGCGTACGGCCGTGACCGGCACATGCCCACACGCTACCTCTCGGACGAGATCAAGCAGCTCCGCGGCACGGCTATCGTGGTGCCGTCCATCTTCCTCGGCGTCGCGGCCTTCCTGCTGAACGTGCTGGTCGGGCGCGTCGTCGCCACGCAGCGCGAGCAGGTCGGCGTGCTGAAGGCGTTCGGCTGGGGCAACGGGGCGATCGGGCTGCACTACGCCTGGATGGTGCTGGTCATGGTGCTGGCGGGGACCGCGCTCGGGATCGCGGGCGGCGTGTGGCTCGGCCGGGCCATGACCGCGCAGTACACGATCTTCTATCGCCTGCCCGTGTTCGAGCACGAGCTGGAGACCTGGGTCCCGGCGGTCGCGGCGGCGCTGTCCGTGGCTGCGGGGCTCCTCGGCGTGGCCGGGGCGCTCGCCCGCGCCGTGCGCCTGCCCCCGGCCGAGGCGATGAGGCCGGCCGCGCCCGCGAGCTTCCACGCCACGCCGATGGAGCGGCTCGGGATCGGTCGGCTGCTGTCCCCAGCCGGCCGCATGGTCGTGCGGAACCTCGGGCGGAGGCCGGTCCGGTCGCTGCTGTCGTCGCTGGGGATCGCGTTCGCTGTGGCGATCCTCGTGACCGGGATGTTCTTCGGGGACGCGATGGACGCGTTCATCGACGTCCAGTTCAGGCTGTCGGACCGGTCGGACGCGTCGGTCGCGTTCACGGCCCCGCTGCCCGCGGACGCGGCGCTCGAGCTTCGGCGGCAGGATGGCGTGCTGCGCGTCGAGCCGTACCGGGCCGTGGGGGTGAGGATGTCGGCAGGGCCGCGTGCAGCCCACACGGCGCTGCTCGGGCTGGATCCCGGGGGGGAGCTGCGGCGCGTGGCGGACGGGCTGGAGGGGCCGGCGGCGATCCCCGACGCGGGGGTCATGCTGTCGAGGCGGCTGGCGCAGAACCTGTCCGTGGGGGTCGGGGATCGCGTCACGGTGGAGGTGCTCGAGGGCCGCCGCCCGGTCCGCGAGGTGACCGTGAGCGCGCTCGCGGACGAGCTTCTGGGCACGTCCGCCTACACGTCCCTGCCCGCGCTCGCGCGGCTGCTGGACGAGCCCGGCTCGATCTCCGGGGCGTTCCTTGCCGTGGACCCGACGGCCGAGGAGGGCCTGTGGCGTCGGCTCCGCGAGATGCCGAAGGTCGCCGCGATCGGGCAGGCGAAGGCCGAGCTGGAGGCGTTCAGGACGATGTCCGCGGAGTTCCTGCTGTTCTTCGCGTCCGTGCTGGTCGTTCTGGCATCCGTCATCGCGGGGGGGGTTGTCTACAACGCCGCGCGCATCACGTTCGCGGAGCGGTCGCGGGAGCTGGCGACGCTGCGGGTGGTCGGGCTGACGCGCGCCGAGGTGTCGTCCGTGCTGCTCGGCGAGCTGGCGGTGCTGGTCGCGCTGGCGATCCCCATGGGATGGCTGATAGGATACGGCCTCGCGACCCTGACCGCGGGCAGCGTGGAGTCGGACCTGTACCGGATCCCCGTGGTCGTGTCGCGGGCGTCGTACGCGTGGTCCGCGCTCGTGGTGGTCGCCGCGGCGGTGGCGGTGGCGCTGCTCGTCCGCCGCCGCGTGGACCGGCTCGACCTCGTGTCCGTGCTGAAGACGCGGGAGTAGTCCGGCGGTATCACTCCTTGACACCATGCCGGCATGGCGGCATGCTTTCCGTGAGACGCGAGGGAGTCGATGGTCCGCAGCCAGGTCCAGTTCGACGAGGCGACGTACGAGGAGGTTCGCCGCCTCGCGTTTCGCGAGAGGACCTCGTTCAGTGCCGCAGTGCGCTCCCTGGTTCGCCGCGGCCTGGATTCGGGCGAGGGCCGGCGTCGGTTCGCCAGGAAGGCGCCCTTGTCGTTCGTCGCGGCGGGTGCGTCCGGTCGCGGCGACATCTCGGAGCGCCATGACGAGTACCTGGCGGAGCCCGGAGAGAAGCGATGACGTTCGTCGACACGTCCGCGTTCTTCGCCGCGGCCGACCGCGACGACGAGCACCACGCCGAGGCGGCGCGGCTGCTGTCGCTCGCGTTGGAGCGGGACGAGCCTCTGCTGACCCACGCCTACGTACTGTCGGAAACGACCGCCCTCATTCACCGCCGGCTCGGGCACTCGGTGGCCCGTAGGTTCCTCGACTCGGTGGACCGCTTCCGCGTCGTCTGGATCGATGACGAGATCCACGCGCGTGCCGCCGCCAGGTTCGCGAAGCGTTCGCCGGCCGACCTGAGCCTCGTGGACTGCGCGAGCTTCGTCGTCATGGATGGCCTCGGCGTGCGCGCGTGCATCGCGTTCGACCGGCACTTCTCCGATCAGGGGTACACTTCGTTCGCTCCGTAGCCGGCTCGCGAGACCGGAGGCGCCGTGACCTGGAAGAAGCGCATCGCATGGATCGTGGTCGCGCTGCTCGCCGCGGGGGCGATCGTCCTCGCCGCGATCCCGAAGCCGGTTCCGGTCGAGGTCGCGCGCGCGGCCCGCGGCCCGCTGCGGGTCACGGCCGACGCGAGCGGCCGGACGCGCGTGGTCGAGCGCTTCGCGGTGTCCGCGCCGGTGTCCGGGCAGCTCGCGCGCGTGACGCTGCGCGCGGGGGACCGGGTGGAGGCGGGACAGGCCATCGCGTCGATCGCCCCGATCGCGTCGCCCCTGATCGACGCCCGCACGCGCGACCAGTTCACCGCGGAGCTTGCGGCGGCCCGGGCGGCGGAGGCGGAGGCCGCGGCGGCGGCCGCGAGGGCGCGGGTGGGGGTTGACCAGGCGCGTCGCGACCTCGCGCGGGCAGAGGCCCTGTCCGCGACCGGCGCGATCGCGGCGAGCGGGCTCGAGGACGCGAGGTTCGCGGCGGCGGCGCGCGAGGCCGAGGTGCGGGCCGCGGAGGCCGCGGTCGGCGCGGCGAGGCGCAGGGCGGACGTGGCCCGGGCCATGCTGGGGCAGGGGGGGGTGGCTCCCGCCGGCGCCGGCGTGGTCGAGGTCGCCGCCCCTGCGAGGGGCTCGCTCCTGAGGGTCTTCCGCGAGAGCGCCGGGCCGGTCGCGGCCGGCGAGCCCCTGTTCGAGGTCGGCGAGCCTTCGCGCCTCGAGGTCGTCGTGGACATGCTGACGAGCGAGGCGGTCGCGGTCCGGCCGGGCGCGCGCGCGGACCTGGTGCGGTGGGGGGGGGCAGGGGTCGCGGCCGGCAAGGTGGCGCGCGTGGAACCGTCCGCCGTCACGAAGATCTCGGCGCTCGGAGTGGAGGAGCAGCGCGTCAACGTCGTGATCGTGCCCGACGATGCCCCGGCGGAGTGGGCCGCGGTCGGCGACGCGTTCCGGGTGGAGGCCCGCGTGGTCGTGTGGGAGTCCGCGGACGTGCTGAAGGTCCCGCTCGCCGCGCTCTTCCGGCAGGGCGCGGAATGGGCGGTCTATGCCGCGGAGACGGCGGGCGCGGCGGACCGCGGCGGCACCGCGCGGCTGAAGGCCGTCCGGATCGGGCGGCGCGGCGCGGACGAGGCCGAGGTCGTGTCGGGACTGGCCGCGGGCGACGCGGTGGTGGTCTATCCCGGCGACCGTGTCGCGGACGGCGTGAAGGTGTCGTGGTGAGCGTCAGACCCGTCGTCTCGAGGGCGATCCCCTGGCTGGTGTTCGGCGCGGTCCTGATGCCGGCCGCTGCGACGGCGATCGTCGGGATCCTGATCCTGGCGCTGTGGGAGGCGCCGTCCGACATCGTGCTCGGCGTCCTTACCCTCGTGTTCGCCGCGTTCGCGGTGACGGGCTCCATCGTCGCGGTCTCTCTGCTGTTCCGGCAGACGCGGCTCGCGCGGGCGCAGGCCGAGTTCGTGGCGCACGTGTCCCACGAGCTGAGGACCCCGCTCGCGTCGATCCGCATGTACGTGGACACGCTCCGCATGGGCCGCGCGTCCGCGGACGAGGCCGCCGAGTTCCTGGCCGCGCTCGACGCCGAGACCGCGCGGCTCGCAGGGATGGTCGAGCAGCTCCTGGGCGCCCGCGACGCGACCGCGGCCGGGGGGGAGGCCGCGGTGCCGACCGACGTCGCGGGCGTCGTGCTCGCCGCGGCGGTCGATCCGTCGGGACGCGTCTCCACGTCGATCGAGCCGGGGCTGCCGCCGGTGCGGGTGCGGCCCGAGGGGCTCAAGGGCGCGGTCGCGAACCTGGTACGCAACGCGCTCGCGTACGGCGATGGCAGCCCGGTCCGGGTGTCGGTGCGCGGCGCGGACGGCGGGGTCGCGATCGAGGTGAGGGACGGCGGGCCGGGCGTGGCCGCGGCGGACCGACAGCGCATCTTCCGGCGGTTCGAGCGGGGGGCGTCCACGACCGACTCCGGCACGCCTGGTCTCGGCCTCGGGCTGTCGATCGTCAAGTCGTTCGCGGACGCGCACGGCGGCCGGATCACGCTGGAGAGCGAGCCCGGGAAGGGCGCCGCCTTCACCCTCTGGCTGCCCGCGCGATGACGCGGGTCGGGACGGCATGACGCGCGACGAGACGATCCTGGTGGTCGAGGACGACGCCGCGCTCGCGCGGGTGATCACGCACAACCTGGCGCGCGAGGGCTATCGCGTCCTGCACGCGGCGGACGGCGAGTCGGGCCTTCGCCTTGCGTGCGACGAGCGTCCCGACCTGGTGATTCTCGACCTGATGCTCCCGAGGCTGAACGGCTACGAGGTCCTGTCCGCGCTGCGAGAGGCGGGCCTGGACGTGCAGGTGCTGGTCCTGACCGCGCGCGGCCAGGAGCCGGACAAGGTGCGCGGCCTGATGCTCGGCGCGGACCAGTACGTGACGAAGCCGGTCGGCCTCGCCGAGCTGCTCGCGCGCGTCGATGCCGCCCTGCGCCGCCCCCGGGCCGCCCGCCGCGCGGCCGAGTCCGTGCCGATCGAGTTCGGGGAGGTTGTCGTGGACCTCGCCGCCCGCACGGTCCGCCGCGCCGGTGTGGAAGTCCGCCTGACGCCGCGCGAATTCGACCTGCTGGTATTCCTGGCGGCCCGCCCCGGCCGCCCCTTCGACCGCGACACCCTGCTCCGCGAGGTCTGGGGCTTCGGCTACGAGGGCACCGCGCGCACCGTGGACAACTTCGTGCGGAGCCTGCGCCTGAAGCTCGAGCCCGACCCGGACGCCCCGGTACACCTCGTGACCGTCCACGGCGTCGGCTACCGCTTCTCGCCTTGAGGGGGTGGGGCGGTGACCTGCGGTGCGCCTTGTCGCGACGGGCGGACGTGTCCCACGCGGGCGGGCCGAAGCGGGGTACCCGGGGCCGGAAGGCGGGAAGGGAGCCGTACGTCCCCGGTGGTGGGTCGGGCTCGGGTTGCGGCCCGGGGCCGCGGACCGGCTCGTCGTCGTCGGGCCACTTCGGGTCGTTGGCCGACGGCGGCTGGTGCGGGACCAGCCTGCCGACCGGCGCCGGGGCCCAGCGGCACCCTCGGCTGTATGCCCGCTCGAGGACTTCGTTCGCGGCGTGCGCGTCGTGGTTGGCCACGTCGTCGGCGTAGATGCGGGCCAGGGCCTGGCAGACGTCGATGCTCGGCCAGTAGCGTCCGGCCGGGATCCGGGTCGGGGGCTGCGGAGGGGCCGGGTACCGGGGCGCCCCGAACCTGCGGTGGAGGCCCGGAATGTCCGGGGTCGCTCGCTCGATTTCCCGCGCCGCCGCGAGCGGCCCGTTCGGGGCGACGTCCACGCGGAAGCACACGAAGCCGCCGCTCCCCGACACGTATGCGAGGCGCCAGCGCACGTACCGCTCGAGCCGCACGTTCTCGGGCGCGTCGCGATCCGCCCACAGCGTGACCCGGCTGTCGCTGACGGGATTCTCGTGGTTCTCGTACCGGAACACCTCGATCCACGGTCCCTCCCGCCGCGCGGCCGTCTCCAGGAGAACGGCCGTGCCCTGCGTGAGGCGCCGGGTCAGGACGCGGAGCGCGAGGCGCGACATGCCGGCGGCGTCGAACCACAGCTCCTCGGTCTGGAAGGCGCCGGTGCCCAGGTCGTCGGTCACGTGGAACGCAAGCCACGACTGGAGGCACGAGGAGGAGGGGTCGCGGAGGCCGCCGGGCACGACGTCGGGCCTGCCGCCGACGGGCCTGCGCGCGATGCGGAAGGTGGCGTGCTCGCCGGATGCCCCCGCGTGGAAACGCCAGCGCACGTAGCGGCCGGCCATGGAGAGCGGGACGAGCGGCGGGTCGGACTCGCCTGCGGCGGCCACGTATTGCGCCATCTCGTCCCAGTCCTCCTGGTCGAGCGACGCCCCGGTTTCGATGTACAGCGCCGTGGCCGCGTTGGTCCCGATCGATGCGACCTCGACGAGCAGCTCGGCGTCGTCCGGTCCCGGCTGCAACAAGGCGTCGACGCTCTGGTACACGTCCCCGATGCTCGGGTTCGCCAGCACGGTCACCCAGTCCTGCACGATCCTGCTGTAGCTCATTGCGACCCCCTTCAGCTCAACGCCACGTTCGGCCGACGACCGCGGACTTGCCGCGTCTCGCCTCTCCGAAGACCGTGCCCACGCCATCCCCTTGGCGCACTGCCGCGCCGCGGGCTTGGCCGCGAATCATCGGGGCCCTTGCCGCCCGCCTTTCGGTGTCGACGAACAGGACGTGACACGACGTCGAGCCACGAAGCGAGGCACGGCCACTCGAACCTCATGATACCATTTGGCCGGTCGCAGAGCCGGGAGATGAACAATGGGCGCCAACCGTCGCTTGCTGCCCTTGCTGCTTCTCCTCGTTAGCGCTCGCGCAAACGCCCAAGACACCGATGCGGCCAGCCGGCTCGCCATGGACGGACGGAGGGCCTACGACGCCTCAGACTACGGCGAGGCCGCCCGTCTCCTCCTGGCCGCGCTGGACGCACGTGACACTCCTTCGACTCGCGTGTACCTCGCCGCCAGTCTCGCTTGGCAAGGGAAGTGCGGACGGGTTCGCGACCTACTCGCGCCCTTGACTGCTCTCCCGCTCCCAAGCGAACTCGCGTCACTCGCCGGCATCGCATCTCGCACATGCTCCGACGGCTTTGCGGAGGTCGATTCGGCTCTTCCAGCCCGGCGCCAATTCGGGCTTGGCGCGGTCACTGTCCGGGCCGAACTGGAGGGCGGATTCATGTACCAGACGTACCATTCAGTCGAGGGCGGTGCAATGCCCGGGTTTAGCGGCGGCGTCCTGGGCATTGGTCTCTCAGGCGAGTACTTGGTGCTTGATTGGCTGTCGGTCGGCGCGGTCCTCTCCAAGCAGTGGGATTGGCACGACACTCGTGGCGACGGCACACCGAAGGCTGTAGACGCGTTCTCCGTCGGACCGAGAGTCACCGCCTACTTCCACTTGTCGGATCTATCGCATCTCTTCGGCGCCATCGATGGCGGCTACTTCCGAAGGACCGGCGGTAAGGACTTGGCGAGGAACGGGTACTACGTCCGTGGCGCGATGGGCATTGCACTGCGACCCGCCGCCCACTTCCTCCTCGCAATCGGCGTTGCCTACCGGCTGAGCAGCACCGCCGACGACCTCGATGGGGACAGGTGGTGGATGAAGACAGAATGGACCACGGGCCACAGCCTGCTACTGACAATCGCACCGGCAATACTCTTCTAGAGGTTCGACCTCCGCGCGGTGCCGGCGCCTGACACAGCAAGGCACGCAGTCGTCCCGCACGTCAGCGGAGCGCCTCGCTCGCGCACGAGTCGCTGCAGGGGCTCCTCCTTCGTACCAAGCCGTTTCCGCACGCCGGACGCAACAGCGCCCCGGCTTCTCGGCTTACGCAGTCTTACCGAGACCCTCTGGCTGCCCACTCGACTTCGCCACCACCTCCCGATTGTCCCGCGCGGAAGGGCTTCCCCGTGCGTTC
>VGRB01000035.1 GCA_016875475.1 Deltaproteobacteria bacterium | reverse complement strand
AAAAAGCTCAGTCATCCGTGCACCCCCGCGTTGGGCCCCCCTTGCGGCCTGCGGACGCAAGGGGGACGGCCGGCATCCCGATCCGCCTCCGCTCGCCTTGGCGCCTCATTCTCGCTGACCCTGTCACTTCGCGTGGACCTGGGTCGAGAGCGCGGCCTCGCCGCGCGGCGCGGTCGCGGTCCCCGAGGCCTCGGCGGTCACGAACAGCCCGAAGTCGGCGAGCGGCGTGAGCGTCTCCAGCAGCCCGCCGCCTTCCGCGTCCAGGCGCAGCACTCCGACGTTGGCCGGCTTGTGGTCCGCCTTCAGCCCCTGCACCCACACCACCCAGGCGGTCGCGCCGGGCACGAGCGCGCCCGGCTCGGACAGGCGCTTCACCTGCACGAGCAGGCGCGTTTGGCCACCATCCACCCGCCATGCGTCCACGTGCCCCTCGGCCAGCGGGGCGGCCTTGCCGGGCACCAGCCTGACCGCGTTCGAGCCCGCGCACGCCGCCAGGACCAGCGCGATAGCGAGTGGAACGAGCCGCATCTTCGACCTCCGTTCACGGGACGGACGCCGGCGAGAGCGTCCGCGCGTCAGCGTCCGACGGGGGGATGGTAGAGCGCGGCCGCGATATCGTCCAGCGCGGCGCGGACGGACGGCGACGACGCGACGACGTCCGGGGCGGCGCCCGCCCGCGTCATGGCCTCCGCGGTCACGCTGCCGATCGCGACGCGCAGCACCGGCGCGAGCCACCGGACGGCTGCATCCGCCCCGAGGATCCGCAGGAGCCCGGAGAACGCGGAAGGGCTCATGAACAGGGCCGCGTCCGGGCGGGGCGCGGCGAGCAGCGCCTCGACCTCGGCCGGCGAGCGCTCCGCGACGACCGTCCGATACGCGACGACGGACGCCACCTCCCAGCCGGCCGCTCGCAGGCCGTCCACCAGCACCTCTCGGCCTTCCTCGGCGCGGAGCACGAGCGCCCTGCCGGGCCGGGGCGCCGCGCGGAGGATCGCGTCCAGGAGACCTTGGCCGTCCTCGCGGTCCGGGACGATTGACGCCGCGATCCCGTGGGCCCGAAGCTGCGCAGCGCTCCCCTGCCCTACCGCGGCGATCCGCGCGCCCGCCAGGTCGGCGCCGACGCGCGCCGCGACGCCCGCGAGCACGTCCGCCCCGGTCCGCGAGGAGACGACGATCACATCGAACATCCCGGAATCGCGCATTGATTGATCGAGCGGCGCCGCGTCCGCGGGCGGTCCCACGGCGATCGTCGGGAAGACGACCGCGACCCCGCCCGCCTGCTCGATCGCGCGTGCGGTCTCCGCCGTCTTCCCGGCCTCGCGGGTCACCAGTACCCTGCATCCCCGCAGGGGCCGCCGCCGGTCGCCGCCAGTCACTGGCCGCCCGCCGTGGTGAGCTGCTCGAGGATCTCGCGCCCGCCCGCGCCGAGAAGCCGCTCGGCGATGCGACGCCCGGCCTCGGCGGCGGACGCGGACGCCGCGGCCTCGCGGTCCTTCAGGATCGTGCCTCCGTCGGGCCTCCCGATCATCCCGGTCACGTCCACCCGATCGCCGTCCACCGTCGCGATCGCGCCGAGCGGGACCTGGCAACTCCCGCCGACCGCGGCCAGGAACGCGCGCTCGGCGGCCATGGCGACCCGCGTCGGGCCGTGGTCGAGCGACGCTAGCAGCCCGCGAGTCGCGGCGTCCCCCTCGCGGCACTCGACGACCACGATCCCCTGGCCGACCGCGGGCACGAACTCGGGGGGGGTCAGCAGGGCGGTGATCCGGTCGCCCAGGCCGAGGCGCCGGAGCCCCGCGGCCGCGAGAACGACCGCGTCCAGGCCCTCCGACAGCTTGCGCAGGCGCGTCTCGACGTTGCCCCGGAGGGGCACGACCTCGAGGTCCGGCCGCATCGCGAGGAGCTGGCAGACGCGCCGCAGGCTCGACGTGCCGACCCTCGCGCCTTCCGGCAGGTCGGTCACCGCGCCGTGCCGCTCGGACACGAACGCGTCCCACGGCAGCTCGCGCTCGCACGCGGCGCCCAGGATCAGGCCGCCCGGCAGCTCCGCCGGAACGTCCTTCAGGCTGTGTACGGCCGCGTCGCACCGGCCGTCGAGCAGGGCGTCCTCGATCTCCTTGACGAACAGCCCCTTGCCCCCGACCTTGGCCAGCGGCACGTCCAGGATCTTGTCCCCCCGGGTGTGGATGACCTCGATCGAGACCCCGACGTCCGGATGCGCCGCGACCACCGCGTCGCGGACCATGTTCGTCTGCCACAACGCGAGCCTGCTGCCGCGGCTACCGAGCACAAGTGCCGGCATTCCCGTCTCCTGGGGCCGGCGAGAACGCGGACCCGGCCGCCCTATTCCCGCTGGCCCTCTCCCTGTTGCGTTTCGTCCGTCTCGGCGTCCGCCCCCCGGAACAGCCGCTGCGCCGCGTCCGCGAGCGCGGCGACCTCGCCCCCCCCTTCCCCGGCCGCCTGCCGGAGCACGGTCTGGGGGTCGGACGCCAGCTTGCCCGCCAGCGACGCGGCGAACGCCGTGATCACGCGCGTCTCGGCCTCGGTCAGGTCCGGCAGGTCCTTCAACGCGCGCGCCAGCTCGCGGTCGCGCAGCTCCGTGGCGCGCCGCCCGATCGCGGCGACCAGCGGCTGGATCGCGGCCGACCGCAGGAACCGCTCGACGCCCGTCACCTCGCGCGCGACCACCTCCTCGGCCTTCCGCACGTCCTGGGCGCGGCGGCCGAGCCCCTCCTGGATGATCTGGTTGAAGTCGTCGATGTTGTAGAGATAGACGCCCTCGACCGACGACATGCCGGGGTCCAGTACGCGCGGCACCGCGATGTCCACGAGGAAGAACGGCCGGAAGGGGCGCCGCGCCAGCGCGGCCTTGATCGCGGCGCGATCGATCACGTACCCGGGCGACGCGAGCGAGGCGACAACCACGTCCGCGCCGGCGAGCAGGTCCGCGAGGTCCGACAGGGCCGCGCCCGACCAGCCGTACGTCTCCGCGACCTTCATCGCGCGCTCGACCGTGCGGTTCGCGACCACGACACGCCCTGCGCCGCCAGCGGCCAGCGTCCTCGCCACGGCCTCGGCCATCTTGCCGGCGCCGAGCAGCAGCACCGTCGACTTCGAGAGGTCCCCGAACACGCGCCGCGCGAGATCGACCGCGACGGAGCCGACCGAGACCTGCCCGGTCCCGACGCCCGTCGTGGTCCGCACCTCCTTCGCCACCTTGAACGCCCGCTCGTGGAACCGCGCGAGCGCCGGCCCGACCGTGCCCGCCTCGCACGCCACGCGGTAGGCGTTCTTGACCTGCCCGAGGATCTGCGGCTCGCCAACGACCATCGAGTCGAGCGACGCGGCGACGCGGAACAGGTGCCGGACCGCGTCGATGCCCTCCATCACGTACAGGTGCGGGGCGAGGTCTCCGGCCGCCTTGCCGCGCGCCGACGCCAGCGCGGCGACGAGCGCCGAGCCGAGGTCGCGGACGTCCCGGCGACAACACCCGACGGCGTAGACCTCGGTGCGGTTGCACGTCGAGAGCAGGACCGCCTCGCGCACGCCGTCCACCGCGGCGAGCGTGCGAACCAGGCCGCCGGCGCCCTCGTCGTCGAACGCGTACAGCTCGCGCACGGCTACCGGCGCGGTCCGGTGCGACAGGCCGATCGCGCAGATCGGGAAGGCGGTGGGCTGGAAGGCAGTGGGCGCCTGCGCGGGCGCGCTCATCCCCACCTCCGCAGGCCGTACATCAGGACGATCGGGATGGTCGCGAGGAACCCGAGCATGGTCAGCACCGCGGCCCTGCGGCCCTGCCAGCCGGTCGTGATGAACAGGTAGACGAGCACCGCGTACAGCGCCCAGACGGCCCCGCCCAGCGCGTACTCGGGCACCAGTACGCCTTCCGGCGAGCCCCAGTAGGCCCAGACCGCGCCGAGCACGAGGCCCATCGTGTAGAAGGGGAACCCGAGCCGGACCGCGAGCGTGGAGACCGTCTCGAGCCGCGAGATCGGCGGCAGGCGCGGCCATGCGCCCGGGCGGCGCTCGCGCAGCCGCTGGTCCGCAACCAGGAGGAGCACGGCCGAGGCGAAACCCACGCCGAAGCAGACGAACCCGATCGCCGAGCAGGCGATGTGGACGGGCGTGACGAAGCGGATGAACTCCATGGGTGGCACGGCGCCCTGCTCGATCCGGACGCCGTGGTTGATGAGCGTCGCGAGCATCACGGTCCCGAGCGGGGCGACCAGCGCGCCCGCCGCGGGCAGGCTCGCGAACATCGACAGCACAAGGTAGCCGGCGACCAGCACGAAGACGCCGAGGTTGAAGAGGCCGGACGTGGCCGTGATGGCGGGCGGCAGGTGGTTCACGTGGTGCCATCCGATCGCCCAGAGGTGCGCTGCGGCCGCAGCGAGAAGCACGGGCCGGGCCAGGCGGAGCGCCCCGGCCTTCAAGCCCATCAGCCACACCATGAACAGGACCGTGCTGGTCGCGTAGAGGGCCAGAGCCAGCATCATCGGGACGGAATTCACGACAACCTCGCGGCCGCGCCCGGCAAATCGCGGGCGCCGGAAATGTACCACATCCGGGGCCGCCGCGCCGGGTCGCCGGTCAGCGCCATCGCATCTCGAACCGCTGGAAATCATGGGGCCCAGGGGCGGCCGCGCCGCGGGGTGCCGCTGGGGACACCCCCCATGCGGCGGCAGCCGCACGGGGGAGCGCCCGGTCCCGGTTCTCGCATGGGCGGCCCGAGGCGGCCTCGACGCCGAGGGCCGACGAGCGGTAGCGGAGGCGGAGACCACCGGGACCGGTCGCTGGACCGCGGGCGCGCAGACCGCAAGGACCTGCCGGAAACCGGGAGTCATCGCGGCGAGGTCCGCGCCGAACGGGGCGGGCGCGGCCACCTCCGCCGGGAAGCGGCGTACCCGGGCGACCCGTGCTACGCCCCGGCCGCGGCCGGGTTCGAGAGTCGTTTCCAGGGGGTCCGGACGGTCGCTGTCCGACCTGCCGGCGGTGGTATGATTCCCCGCCCCTTCGAAGGTGCGCGCCGCACGTGGATTGGTCGCAGACAGGGCGTCCCGGGACGGGTGGGTCAGGACCCGTCCGTCGCGAGGTTCCGGAGGCGCCCGTCCGGCAAGGAGCGGGGTCCCGAACCGACGGAGGCGCAATCCTGCCCTGCGTTGACTGGGTTCGGGGTGATGACCGATCCTGACCTTTTGAGTCGAGGTTGGGGAGCATGAGCGTGATCGTCGGCATCGACCTGGGCGCGACGCGGGTGAAGGCGGGCGTGATGCAGGCGGGCCGCGTGGTGGCGGTCCGCGCGGAGAACCTCCTCCCGGAGGACAAGTCCGAGCGCGGCATCGTCCAGCGGCTGGCCCAGGCCGCGCGGGCCGCGGTCGAGGACGCCGGGATCCCCTGGGACTCGGCGCGGGCGATCGGCATCGGCGCGCCGGGCGCCATCCGGATGGCGCAGGGCATCGTGACGCTGTCGCCGAACTTCCCGGAATGGCGCGAGTTCCCGCTCGCCGACCGCCTCGCCGAGCGCGCCGGGCGCCCCGTGGTGCTCGACAACGACGCGAACGTGATCACGCTGGGCGAGGCCGTGCACGGTGCGGGCCGAGGCGCCGGCGACTTCGTCTGCTTCACGCTCGGCAGCGGCGTCGGGAGCGGGCTGTTCGTCGGCGGCGACGTCTATCGCGGCGCCGACGGGATGGCGGGCGAGCTGGGCCACCTGACGGTCGAGCCCGAGGGCTTCCCCTGCAACTGCGGGAACCGCGGCTGCCTGGAGCAGTACGCGTCCGCGGCCGGGCTCCGCAACATGGTGCGCCGGGACCGGCTGTTCGGCGACATGACCGAGGCCGCGGCGCAGGACCCCGACCTGCCACAGCGCCTGTACGAGGCCGCCCGGAACGGCGACGCGAGGACCCAGGGCTACTGGGACGAGTTCGGCTACCGGCTCGCCATCGCGGTGTCCGCGGTCCTCCACGCATTGAACTGTCGCGCGATCGTCCTCCAGGGCGGGCTCGCCCGGGCCATGCCCGCCTTCATGCCGCGGCTCGAGGCCGAGCTGCCGAAGCGCGGCTACCCCGCGATCATGTCCTCCGCGCGGATCGTGCCGTGCGAACTCTGGGAGGAAGCCGGAGTGATCGGTGCCGCGGCCCTGGCGGCGCGCTTGCAGGCGTGATTCCTGTTGACCCCGCGTGAACCCGGGGCTAGAATCCGCCGCCGCCTGGACCCCGCTGGCGAGGGTGCATCCACGGCAGGCGTTTGAAAAAGGCCGGAAGTTCGGGAGTTTGAGATGATCGCAATCCTCGGCAGGAAGGTCGGGATGACCCAGTTCTTCGACGACCTGGGCAACCGCATTCCCGTGACCATGATCCAGGCGGGCCCGTGCCAGGTGCTCCGCGTCAAGACCTCGGAAGGCCGCGACAAGTACGACGCCGTGGTCCTCGGCCTCGGCAAGGGCCGCGAGAAGTCCATGACGAAGCCCGAGCTGGGCGTGTTCAGGAAGCTCGGTACCGAGCCGGTCGAGGTCGTGCGCGAGATCCGCGTCGACCCGCTGACCGAGGCCCCGCTCTACCAGGCCGGCACGGCGGTGGACGTGAGCCTGTTCCAGGCCGGCGAGAAGGGGTACGTGATCGGCACGTCCCGCGGCCGCGGCTTCCAGGGCGTCGTGAAGCGCCACGGGTTCGCCGGGTTCCCCAAGACGCACGGTACCCACGAGTACAGGCGGCACCCCGGCTCCATCGGCAATCGCACGTGGCCGGGCCGAACCATCAAGGGCCGCCGCATGGGCGGTCACATGGGCGACTCCCAGGTCACGACCGTGAACCTGAAGCTCGTGGCGGTCATCCCGGGCCAGAACATGATGCTCATCCAGGGTGCCGTGCCCGGCGGGCCGAACAACCTCGTCGTGGTCCGCAAGGCCGTGAAGGTCCGGCTCAAGAAGGCGCACTAGCCCCTCGCGGCGTGGACGCCGCGGGACCTGCCGCGCCGGGACGGCGCGGCTACTCCAGCACCCCCCGGAAAACGCGAACCGCGGGGCCCTCCAGCACCACGTCCGACAGGTCGGGCGCGACCGTCAGGTCGAGCGGGCCGCCCGGCAGGTCCACGCGGATCGGGGCGCCCGCGGCGGCCCGGCCGGTCAGCACCGCGGCGACGGCCGTCGCGCCCGCGCCGGTGCCGCACACCCGGGTCAGGCCGCAGCCGCGCTCGTAGACCGCCACCCGGAAGTGCTGGCGGCCGACCGGCTCGGCGAACTCGATGTTGGCCTGCATCGGGAACATCGGCGAGGTCGAGAGCATGGAACCGAAGCGGCCGGCGTCCTCGGCATCGACGCCCTCGAAGATGACGAAGTGCGGGTTGCCCATGGACACGCCGTGGCCCGTGAAGTGGCGCCCGAGCGCGGACACGCCGACGTCGAGGTTATCGCCTCCCCCGGCAATCGGGATGCGCCAGCGCTCCAGGATCGGCGCGCCGAGGCCGACCGCCACCGACGAGACGAGCCCGTCCGGGCCGAGCCGGATGGCGCAAGGCTTCACGCCAGCCGGGGTCTCGATCCGCAGCACCCCGGCGTCGTCGCCCAGGATTTCGCGCACGTGGCGGGCGACGCAGCGGATCCCGTTCCCGCACATCTCGGCCTCGGACCCGTCCGCGTTCAGCACCCGCATGAACCAGGGCGACTCGACGCCGCGCTCGACCAGGAGCACGCCGTCCGCGCCGACCCCGAAGTGGCGGTCGCAGATCCGGACGACCGCGTCCCGGTCCAGCCACGCCGGGCGGCCGTCGAGCGCCTCCAGCACCACGAAGTCGTTGCCCGTGCCCTGGTACTTGTGGAACCGGACGTCCATCCGCGACCTCTCCGAGCGGCGACGACCGGATTGTAGCGCTACGGCTTGCGGCAGAACACCTCGACCTCGGTCAGCAGCACGCTGCCCTCTTACGGGCCCGTGCACGCGCCGCCCACGCAGGACCTGCCGGTGCCGCACGACGTCCCGTCCGGCGCGGTGGACCAGCCGCCGGGGTCCGAGGCGCCCACGCACGCCTTGCACGTCTCAGTCGGGTGCGGAGCGCCCTCGGCGACGCAGACTCCGTCGATCTCGCAGCCCCCGATCCCGGACGCGGAGCACCCGCTCCCCGCCTTCACGAAGACCTCGACCTCGGACAGCAGCGGGGTGAACATGCCGCAGAAGTCGTTCTGGCACGCCGACTCGCCGTACGCCCCGGTCCGGCACTGGTAGTCGTGCCCGAGGTTGCAGTACGTGGACGACGCGAGGTCCGTGTAGAAGTCGTGTCCCCCCCCCCACGTCGGCCCGTAGCTCGCGTTGTTGTACTGGTACAAGCCGTAGCGGTACCACGCGTGCTTGTACGCGTTCGTCAGCGAGAACAGGAAGTTGGTGCTGTTCCCCGTGTACCCGGACCCGTTCCACTGCGTCGCGGCGTAGCCGCCGATCAGGCGTTCGCTCGAAAGCCCGGCGTTCACCTTCGCGACCGTGACGGTCGGCCCGCGGCTGTCGCACCGCGAATGGAACGCGGCCGCGTTCGCGCCGTCCGTGGTGCGCCTGTAGCACCTCACCCAGCGCTGCCCGGGCGTGCCGAGCCACGAGTTGATCTGCTCGGCCTGCGCGCCGGTCAGGAGGGATTCGCCCCCGAACAGGGGCTTGCAGCCGCCGGCCAGGCAGACCTCGCCCGACGGGCAGGTCGCCCCGTCGTCCGGCGTCCCGTCGCAGTCGTCGTCCAGGCCGTTGCAGCTCTCGGGCTCGGTCGGATTCACGTCGGTCGGACAGGTCGCCGCGCTCCCGTCGCACGACTCGGCGACGTCGCACCCGCCGGCCGCGGGGCGGCAGACCGTGCCGCCCGCCCGGACCGCGTCGCTCGGGCACGCGGGCGTGAACCCCGTGCACCTCTCCTCGAAGTCGCACCCCCCCGCGACCTCGGCGCGGCAGACCTTCGTCGAGGGGTCCAGGGCGTCGGCCGGGCACGCGTTGTCCGCGCCCGTGCACTGCTCGGCCGGATCGCACGCGCCCGCGGACGCGCGGCACTCGGTGCCTGACGGCGCGAAACTCGTGTCCGCCGGGCAATCCACGCCCGACCCGGTGCACTTCTCCGCGAGGTCGCACGTCCCCGCGGACGGCCGGCAAACCGTGGTCGAGGGCAGGAACGCGTCGCTCGGGCACGAGTTGCCCGTCCCGGTGCAGTTCTCCGGGCCGTCGCACGCGCCCGCGGACGGACGGCAGACCGTGCTCGTCGGCGCCCAGGTCGTGTCCGGCGGGCAGGCGCCGCCCGTTCCGGTGCACTTCTCCTGGACGTCGCACGGGCCCGTGGACGCGCGGCACACCGTGGTCGCGGGCAGGAACGAGTCCGCGGGACAGGCGATGCTGGACCCGGAGCAGGTCTCGGCCGGGTCGCAGGCGCCGGTGGACGCGCGGCAGACCGTGCCGGAGGCCGCGTAGTTCGTGTTCCCCGGGCACGCGGACCCGAGGCCCGTGCAGCTCTCCGCGAGGTCGCACGGGTTCGTGGACGCGCGGCAGACCGTGCCGGAGGCCGCGTAGTTCGTGTTCCCCGGGCACGCGGACCCGAGGCCCGTGCAGCTCTCCGCGAGGTCGCACGGGTTCGTGGACGCGCGGCAGACCGTCCCGACCGCGACGAACGCGTCCGCCGGGCACGCGTTGCCCGTGCCGGTGCAGTTCTCGGCCACGTCGCACACGCCGTTCGCGGGCCGGCAGACCGTGCTCGCGGGCGCGTAGGTCGTGTTCGCCGGGCACGCCGCGGTCGCGCCCGTGCACTTCTCCTCGATGTCGCACGCGCCCGAGGACGCGCGGCACACCGTGGTAGCGGGCAGGAATGCGTCCGGCGGGCACGCGTTCCCGCTGCCCGTGCAGCTCTCCGCCGGGTCGCAGACGCCCGCGGAGAGCCTGCAGACGGTGGTCGCGGGCGCGTACGTCGTGTCCGCGGGGCAGGCGGCGGAGGTCCCGGTGCAGCTCTCCGCGCCGTCGCAGACGCCCGCGGACGTCCGGCACACGGTCGTGGCCGGCAGGAAGGCGTCGTCCGGGCAGGCGTTCTCCAGGCCCGTGCACGTCTCCGCCGCGTCGCAGGCGCCCGCGGCCGGCCGGCAGACCATGCCGAACGGGGCGAACGTCGTGTCGGGCGGGCACGCCGCGGACGTCCCCGTGCACTTCTCCGCCAGGTCGCAGATCCCGCCGGACGGGCGGCACGCGGTCGTCGCGGCCAGGAACGCGTCGGCCGGGCACGCGTTGCCCGACCCGGTGCAGGTCTCGGCGACGTCGCACGCGCCCGCGGACGGGCGGCACACCGTGGTCGCCGGGGCGAAGATCGTGTCCGCCGGGCAGGCCGCGGTCGTGCCCGTGCACTTCTCCGCGAGGTCGCACGGGCCCGTGGACTCGCGGCACACGGTCGTCGAACCGAGAAGCGCGTCGGCAGGGCAGGCGTTGCCCGACCCGGTGCAGGTCTCGGCGGTATCGCACGGTCCCGCCGAGGCCCGGCAGACCGTGGTCGGCGGCGCGAACGTCGTGTCCGGAGGGCAGGGGGCGGCGAAGCCGGTGCAGCTCTCCGCCAGGTCGCACGTGCCCGTGGACGCGCGGCAGACGGTCGTCGCGGCCAGGAACGCGTCGGCCGGGCACGCGTTGCCCGACCCGGTGCAGGTCTCCGCCGCGTCGCACGCGCCCACGGACGGCCGGCACACCGTGGTCGGCGGCGCGAACGTCGTGTCGGCCGGGCACGCCGCGGCGACGCCAGTGCACTTCTCCTCGATGTCGCAGGTGCCCGCGGAGGCGCGGCAGACGGTCGTCGAAGGGAGGAACGCGTCGGCGGGGCACGCGTTGCTCCCGCCCGTGCAGGTCTCGGCCGCGTCGCACGGCCCCGCGGAGGCACGGCAGACCGTGCTCGGCGGCGCGTACGAGGTGTCGGGGGGGCAGATCGGCCCCGTGCCGGTGCACTTCTCGGCGACGTCGCAGATGCCGGCCGACCCGCGGCAGACAACGGTCGGCGCGGCGAACGAGTCGGGCGGGCAGGCGTTGCCGGTCCCGGTGCACGCCTCGGCCACGTCGCAATCCCCGGCGGCAGGCCGGCAGGCCGTGGTCGGCGGCGCGAACGTGGTGTCGGCGGGGCACGCCGCGCCCGTCCCGGTGCAGGTCTCGGCGAGGTCGCACGTGCCCGTGGAGGCCCGGCACACCGTGGTCGCTGGCAGGAGCGCGTCGGCCGGGCAGTCGTTCCCGGTCCCGGTGCAGGTCTCGGCCGGGTCGCACGGTCCCGCCGACGGCCGGCAGACGGTCGATGGCGGCGCGAAGCTCGCGTCGGGCGGGCAGTCCGGTGCCTTGCCGGTGCACTTCTCGGCCACGTCGCACGCGCCGGTCGCGGCGCGGCACACGGTCCCCGCCGCCGTGAGCGAGTCCGCGGGGCAGCGAATCACCGCGCCGGTGCACGCCTCGGCAGGGTCGCAGTCCCCCGTCGATTCGCGACAGACCGTGCCCGCCGCCTTCGGGGTCCACGCGCTCGCCGACATGCCCGGGTCGCACGACCCGCAGTCGTACTCGGATCCCTCGGCGAAGCAGGTGCCCGCGCACGCGGGGTCCGCCGGGTCGCACTCGATGCCCGCGATGAAGCAGCGGCCGGTGGCGAGCAGGCACCCGCCGTTCCCGTCGCACGCCCGGCACGAGCCGCCGCACAGGTACGCGATCCCGCCGCAGGTCGAGTCGTTTCCGCCGGTGCAGACGTCCTGCTTCGTGCACGCGTTGCCGTCGGCGCACGCGGCGCCCTCGGGCTTGCCCGTCACGCTGCACGCGGTCGCGAACAGGCCCGCGCACACGACCGCCCCGTCGTTCGCGCATGTCCCCACGCCGCGGGTGCAGGCGTCGCCGATCCCGAAGCCGTCGTCCGCGCCGCCGGAGCAGTCGTCGTCCGTGCCGTTGCACAGATCGATCGCGCCGTGGTGCACCCCGGGGTCCGCGGGCGCGCAGTCCGTCGCGTCCGGGTCCGCGTCGCCGTCGTCGTCGGGGTCCGTGCAGTCCGGCGCGCCGTCCGCGTCCAGGTCCGCGGATTCGTCCACGAGCGACCCGTCGCAGTCGGAGTCGATCATGTCGCACGCCTCGGGCGCGCCGCGGAAGACCAGCGGGTCCGTGGCGTTGCAGTCCGTCGAATCCGGGTCGCCGTCGCCGTCGTCGTCGTCGTCGCACGCGTCGCCGATCGCGTCGGCGTCCAGGTCCTCCTGGCCGGGGTCCGGGACGCGCGGGCAGACGTCCGCGTCGTCCGCCACGGCGTCGCCGTCGTCGTCGTCGTCGCACGCGTCGCCGATCGCGTCGGCATCCAGGTCCTCCTGGCCGGGGTCCGGGACGCGCGGGCAGACGTCCGCGTCGTCCGCCACGGCGTCGCCGTCGTCGTCGTCGTCGCACGCGTCGCCGATCGCGTCGAGGTCGAGGTCCGCCTGGCCCGGGTCCGGGACGCGCGGGCAGACGTCCGCGTCGTCCGCCACGCCGTCGCCGTCGTCGTCGTCGTCGCACGCGTCGCCGATCGCGTCGGCGTCCAGGTCCTCTCGGCCCGGGTCCGGGACGCGCGGGCAGACGTCCGCGTCGTCCTCGACCCCGTCCCCGTCGTCGTCCGGGTCGTTGCAGTCCGGGTCGCCGTCCCGGTCGAGGTCGTCGAACTCGTCGGCGAGCGACCCGTCGCAGTCGGAGTCGATCGCGTCGCACTCCTCCGGCGCCCCCGCGTGGACGTTCCGGTCCGCGTCGTCGCAATCCGTCTCGTCCGGGTCCAGGTCCCCGTCGTCGTCCGGGTCCGTGCAGTCGGGCTCGCCGTCCGAGTCCGTGTCCGCCCACCCGTCCGCGACCGACCCGTCGCAATCCGAGTCGACGTCGTCGCAGGCCTCCTCCGCGCCGTGGTGGACGGCCGGGTCCGCGGGCGCGCAGTCGGTCTCGTCCGGGTCGCCGTCGCCGTCGTCGTCGTCGTCCACGCAGTCCGCGACGCCGTCCGAGTCCGCGTCGTCGAAGCCCTCGTCCGTGCCGCCCGTGCAGTCGTCGTCGATCCCGTTGCACGCCTCCGCCTCCGGGACCCGGGCGTCGCACGGCGCGAGACCGTCCGCGGTGCAGGCGCGCGTCCCGGCGCAGGTGCCGTGCTCGTTCGTCGCGGCGCAGTCGGTCGAGAGACCGGCTTCCGCGGCCGCGTCCCCGCACTCGCACGCGGGGCCGTCGAACACGCACCACGGTCCGCCGGTCCCGGGCGCCCCGTCCGGCGTTCCGCACGTGTAGCCGTCCGGGCACTCATCGCCGGCACCGCAGGGCTCCGCGCAGAACCGCCCCTCCGCGCCGCGGTCGAGGCAGAACCCGGGCGCCCGCAGCCCCTCCCCCGCGCACTCCGCGTCCTCGCGGCACGGGTTGCACAAGGTCAACCAGGCGGGCGGCACGTCCGTGCCCTCGTCGCCGCCCTCGTCGCCGCCCTCGTCGTCGCCCTCGTCGCCGCCCTCGTCGCCGTCCCCCACTTCTCCCGTGTCGGCGGCCGTCTCCGGCGCGGGTTCGGCGGCGTCCTCGGAGGGCTCCGAGGCTTCCCCGTCGGGCGGGAGGTCCGGATCGACCGGGTCGGGCCCGGGCGGATCGGGCTGGAGCGGATCCGGGTCGAGCGGATCGGGCGCGAAGGGGTCGGGCTCGGTCGGGTCCGGATGCGGATCCGGAGGATCGGGCTCGAGCGGATCCGGCTGGAGCGGGTCCGGCGCGGCCTCAGCGGGCACATCCTGCCCGCCGTCCGCCTTCACGTCCGGCTCGGTCACCTGCGGCTGCGGGCTCGACCCGCAGGCCGCGAGCACGAGAACCACGATGGCCGCGATCCCCCCCGAACCTGCCCCCACCAGCCTCATGACGAATCCTCCTCGACGCTCCGCGCGAGTCTCGCCCTTCCTGGGGGGTGGCGTCAATGGTCCCTGGGCCACCCCCCTTGCTCGAGCGCGCCTTGACTCCCCCGCCCGCGGCTTGCTATCGTGCCCGCGGACTTCGGAGGCTCGACGATGAAGGCCCTGCTCGCATCGATCACGGCAGTCTCGCTCGCGACCGCGCTCGCCTGCGGATCGGATTCCGCGAACGGCGGAACGGGCGACGAGTGCGCAAGCACCTTCTGCGGCACGCTCGTGGACTTCAAGTCGAAGTCGCCGAAGGAGGGCGTGGACGTCATGGTCCTGAACAACGAGACCGGCGAGCCGCTGGACCTGGCGAAGTGGCCGGCGTTCAAGTCGGGCGCGAAGGGGGCCGTTTCGCTCGACTTCCCCCCCGAGCTCACCAAGGTCGGATTCAAGATGTGGGGTGCCTCCGGGGGGATGAAGTTCAAGGATTCCTACCAGTTCAACGTCGGGTCGACCGAGCAGGGCAAGCGGCTCTACGCGGTCTGGGAAGGGACGTACATGGGGGCGATGTCCTCGGGCGGGATCAGCAAGAACGTGGACAAGTCCTACGGGCACCTCGCCGGGACCGTCTACTACAAGAACCCGGCGGGCGAGGAGGAGTACGTCGGCTGCGTGGTCGTCGAGATCCAGGACGAGAGCGGCAAGAAGCTCGCCGAGGAGAAGGACCCGGACGGCTTCGGCGCGAAGTTCGCGATCCGCTACTTCGACACCCGCACCGACATGCCCACGAACACGAAGACCGCGGACGGCTACGAGTGGACCATGACGCACACGAACAACAGCCGCTACATGGTCGGCGGGGTGCCGGCGGGGCAGTACAAGGTCGTCGCCCGACTGAAGGACGACCCGGCGAAGGTCCTGGGCGAGGTCGCCCTGCGGCCGTTCGCGGGCGCGCTGTCCATCGGCAACATCTACGTGGCGGCCGGCGCCGACGGCAGGAACCCCTCCCCGCCGAACGCCGAGTGCACCGGCCCGACGGACGAGAAGTGATGCGCCGAACCGCAGCAATCGGGGCGGCCTGCTGCGCGCTCGCGTCGCCCGCCGCGGTGATCGCCCAGGGCATCGCGGAGCCCGCGCCGAAGCCGTTCGTCGAGACCGCGACCTTCACCGTCCAGGGCTTCGTCCAGAACCAGACCGGCGTGTTCGTCGCGCCGGACGAGTCTGCGGAGCGCGAGTACCGGCCGGAGCCGACCGTCCCGGGGACCATGTTCCCGTCGAACCACGGCGACAGGCTCGGCCGGCTGTCGATGCTGCGGAACACGCTCCAGCTCGAGGCCGACTGGCATCCGCACCGGCGGTTCTCGCTCCACGCGATCGTGCGCGGCGTGGTGTCGCTGCCGCTGTCCGTCGACCGCGAGGCGCAGGTCCCGGACGCCGGCTACCTGTCCGAGCCGGAGCGGCGCGTGCGCTGGGTCAGCGAGCGCTTCTACCAGGAGGCGGACCTCCGCGAGATCTGGCTCGACTGGACGCCGCACGACCTCGTGACGCTGCGCCTGGGCCGCCAGCTCGTGGCGTGGGGCGAGAGCGGCCAGGCGAGGCTTCGCGACGTGGTGAACCCGATCGACTCGACCTGGCACTTCGGCGCGCTGGAGAGCTTCGAGGACCAGCGGCTCCCGCTGTGGATGCTGCGCGCGATGGTCGAGGTGCCGCCGCTCCGGGGCGCCCTCGACGTGGTCTGGATCCCGATGGTGCCGTTCGTCGAGCGCCCGGAGGATACGGTCACGACGCCGCTGACGTTCGTCGGCGCGTGGGGGCTCCCGCAGCCGCCGTTGCAGGGCGACACGTCGGTGATGCCCCAGAAGATCCACTCCAAGGTCTTCGGGTACCCCGAGCAGACCCCGGAGAGCAGCCGCGTCGGCGCCCGCTGGCGCGGCGAGGTCGGCCCGATCGCGTACTCGCTGATGTACTTCTGGGGACACCAGCTCACCCCCCCCATCCCGGCGTACTACGTCACCAGCACCGGCGGGATCAACGACGTGTGGGTGCGCTTCCCGCGCATGCACGTCGCGGGCCTGTCCCTCGAGTACAACGTCCCGTTTCCGGTCTCCACGATGCTCAAGCTCGAGGCGACCGTGGAGCCGGACCGCACGTACGCGCCCCAGTCCGAGGCGGACCCGGCGGGCTTCGAATCGCTCCCTGACGGCTCGACGAAGACGATCTTCCGCCCGGTCGAGAAGTTCACGGCCAACTACGCCCTGACCATCCAGCAGCCGGCGATCGTGCGGTTCCTGAACCCGTCGGACGTGGTCGTGGTCGCGCTCCAGTTCGCGCACTCGTTCCTGCCGACGTTCGACAAGGACGAGAAGCTCCTCGAGGTCCCGGGCTACGACAGCACGCTCCTGACGAAACACCAGTTCCGGCTCGGCGGGTCCATCTTCACGAGCTACCTGCACGGGATGATCACGCCGCGGATCACCGGTGCCTGGCTGTTCGGCTACGATGGCCTGAGGCAGGGCTTCGACAAGGACAACCTCTCGTCGTTCGAGGACGTCGCCTTCCGCAACGCCGGTGGTTTCCTGAGCGTTTCCTGCCAGTTCGCGTTCGGCGACCACTGGCGCATGCTGCTCGCGCTGAACCAGTTCTTCGGCGACGACCCGTACTACGGGGCGGGGTTCTACCGGGACCGCGACGAGGTCAACCTGACGGTGAGGTACCAGTTCTGATGAGCCGGACTGCCATCGCCACGGTTGCGCTCGCCCTCGCGCTCGCCCTCCCCTGCCCCGCGGACGCGAAGCTCAAGGAAGGCGTCGTCGCCACCCCGGACAACTGGGGCGCGGTCGTCGGGTTCGCGCCGGACCTCGCCGCGACGCCGGAGGCGATGACCCCGCCGGGCATCGCGAAGCTCGTCGAGCGCGGGCTGAAGCTGCGCACGGTCGCGTACCGCCCGATCCGGCCGTCGCTCGGCTACATCGAGGCCACGAACCGCCACCAGGCGACGGCCGCCGCGACCGGGACCGGTCCGAATGACATCCGCACGCGCGGGCTGAGCGGCTACGTCGCGGGCCTGCCGTTCCCGGACCCGGAGAGCGCGATCGAGGTCGCGTGGAACGTGCAGTACGCCTACGCGGGCGACGACGGCGTCCTGCGCTTCGGCGTGCACTGGGTGTCCGCGACGCGCGGCGTCCACCGCTCCGAGAAGTGGACCTGGGAGTACCTGACGCGCGCGGCCCACCGCACCGACCTCGCGCCCCTGCCCGCCTGGCCCGGGATGGCCGCGCGCGGCGTGCAGTACGCGTCGCTCGCCTGGGCGGAGCAGCCGTACGACAAGACGGGCGCGACCGCGCTCTACTACCGGTTCGAGGACCCGCGCGACCAGGGCGGCTTCCTGTACGTGCCCTCGATGCGCCGCTCGCTGAAGATGACCTTCGGCGCGCCCGGCGTGCCCTGGAACCAGACCGACATGCTGTTCGAGGACGTGCGCGGCTACTCCGGCTACCCGGAGTGGATGAACTGGAACCTCGTCGGCCGCTCGACCGTGCTCGCCCCGATGCACGCGGGCGCGCCGATCGGGCCCGACGCGGCCGAGGAGGTCTTCGACTTCGCCACGCCGCCCCACTGGAACCCCGCGATCGACTGGGAGCCGCGGCCGGTCTACGTGCTCGAGGGCCGCCCCAAGTTCTGGACCTCGCCATACTCGCGCGTGATCCTCTATGTGGACGCGGAGTCGTTCCTGGTCCCGATCAAGGAGGGGTACGACAGGAAGGGGCGGCTCTGGAAGGTGGTGATCAACGCGTACGACGAGTCGCCCGACCCGGATCGCCTGCCCCCGCCGCCGGCGCTGTCCATGGCCGTGGATCTGCTCGCGGATCACGCGACCGTGTTCCCCACGCACGAGGTCCGCGCGAACGTCGGCCTGACCCCGGCCCGCTTCACGGAGCCCGAGCTCCGGCGCCTGGGGCGTTAGCACGATCATGCTCAAGCGCCCTGGATTTGCCTCCGCGCGAAGAGTAGAGTTCGTTCGGCCTTGCGGCCCCCGAACGGAGGTGGTGCAAATGCGGACCCTGCTCCTGGCGACGGCGATGGCCCTCGCGGCTGCGCCCGGGTGCTCCTCGTCATCCCCCTCGGACAGCGACGCGGGCGTGGTCCCGGACGCGGTCGGCGACGCCGCGACCGAGACCGCGGCGGATGTGACCCCGGACATCGACTGGTCCAAGCTCCCCCGGCTGCCCGCGGACAGGAAGTTCGCGACCGCGTACGCCGCGGGCGCGGCCGAACGCAAGGTTACGCCCGACCACAGCATCTACCTGGGCGGGTTCGGGTTCTGCCAGTCCGCGCCGAACCTCTGCCGCAAGAGCCAGGGCGTGCACGACGACCTGTGGGTCTACGCGGTCGTGGTCGCGGACACGAAGACGGGCGAGGCGCTCGCCTTCGCGGGCATCGACTCGATCGGGATCCTCCTCTACGACAGCGAGGTCGTGCAGGAGAAGGTCCGCATGAAGCTGTACGAGAAGTACGGCGTGAACTTCGAGGGTCCGCGCGTGATGGTGTCCTCGAGCCACTCGCATGGCGCGCCGGACTCGTGCGGCCTGTGGGGGCTCGGCTTCGGCGAGGGACGCGACGACGCCTACGTGGAGTACTTCCGGGACCAGACCGTGGACGCGATCGTCGAAGCCTTCGGCAGGCTGGCCGACGTGGACATCAATTGGGGCACCGACGCCCTGGCCAACTCGTCCGGGGACAAGACCGCCAGGGACGAAACCGTCCTCGTGCTCCAGGGAAAGACGCCGGCCGGGGAACCGGTCTTCACGCTGACCCGCTGGGCCGCCCACCCGACCGCCTACGGCAGCGACAACAAGGGGCTCTCCGCGGACTGGGTCGGCGTGTTCAGGGCCGCGATGGCCAAGGAATACGGGGGGATCCAGATCTACATGCAAGGTCCGATCGGCGACGTCTATCCGGACCGCCCGTCCGAGTGCGGCCTGACGGAGGAGTGGTTCCCGGACGGCTTCAGGACGCCGGGGCTCGACCCGACGCAGTACATGCGGACCACCTGCACGGGGCTGACCGTGGTCGAGGCGGCGAAGCGCGCGCTTGGCAAGCTGGTCCCGCTCGCCGCGACCGGGATCAGGCACCGCTACTCGAAGTTCAAGTTCCACCCCGAAAACGGGCTCCTGATGCTCCTGGTCAACGCGACGCCCATGCCGATCCCGCAGGTCGACGTGGAGGACCCGAACTCGGTCCTCGACGCCGCGTTCGGCTGGGCCACGCTCGGCGACCTCGATTTCCTGACGAACCCGGGCGAGTCCTTCCCCACGTTCGCGAAGTCCGGCGAGGACGAGATCCGCAAGACCGGCGCGAAGAACGTGTTCACGCTCGGCATGACGTACGACTGGGCCGGGTACCTGCTCACCCCCGGGCAGTACAAGGACCCGGACTTCAGCTACCACCAGACCCTCTGCCCGGGCGGCGAGCTGCAGCCCAGGTTCCTCGAGGCGCTGTCCGCGATGATCGCCGCGCAGTAGCCGGAACGCGGGGCTTTCCGCAACTCGATCCGTTGACGTTCCAGGCTCGACCGCGCATACTCCCGGCGACCCTGCGGGGGCACGAATTGGACCCTTCGGCTCGCGACGCATTCCGCACCATGATCCGCGCGCTCGGCGACGATCCGGACCGCCCGGGCCTTGAGCGGACCCCCGAGCGCGTGGCCGAGACGCTGATGTACCTGACGCGCGGCCAGCGCGAGGACATCCGCGCCGGGATCGAGGACGGCCTGTTCGCGGACGAGTCGCGCGACATGGTCGTGGTGCGCGACATCGAATTCGCCTCGCTCTGCGAGCACCACATGCTGCCGTTCCTGGGGCACGCCCACGTCGCGTACGTCCCCGACGGCCGCATCCTCGGGCTGTCCAGGTTCGCGCGCGTGGTGGACCACTTCGCCTGCCGGCTCCAGGTCCAGGAGCGGCTGACGCGGCAGGTCGCGGACCACCTGGTGTCGGTGCTTCGTCCGAAGGGGCTCGGCGTCGTGGTCACCGCGACTCACCTGTGCATGGTCGCGCGCGGGGTCCGCAAGCAGGATTCGGACGTCACCACCATGGCGTGGCGGGGGTCGTTCGAATCGGAGGCAGGCCTCCGGGCGGAGGTGCTCGCGGGTCTCCCCTCGAAACGGAACGGCAAGTGAGGATCGTGGACACCCCTGCCGACGAGCGCGGGACGCCGGCGCTGACGCTCGCGCGGATCGAGGAACGCCTGCGCGCGCACGCGCCGCTGCCGCTCCCCGTGCCGGACGGCGTCACGCGCGCCGCGGTCCTGGTGCTGCTGCGCGACGGCCCGGAAGGCCCCGAGATCCTCCTGACGCAGCGCAGCCATGACGTGCGCGACCACAAGGGGCAGGTGTCGTTCCCGGGCGGTGCCGCGGAGGATTCCGACGCCGACCCGACCGCGACCGCCGTGCGCGAGGCGGCCGAGGAGGTCGGCCTGGACCCGGCCGCGGTCCGGATGGTCGGCCGGCTCGACGACTACGTCACCATCACGAACTACCACGTCACCCCGGTCGTGGCGTTCGGGGCATTCGACGGCCTGTCCGCCCGGACCGACGAGATCACGGACGTCTTCCCGTTCCCGCTGGCGTTCATGGCCGACCCGTCGCACGTCGAGCGCGCCCCGGGCGCGGGCATGGGACGCAAGGAGGACATCCTCTTCGTGCAGTTCGGCGACCCGTTCGTGTGGGGCGCGACCGCCCGCATCCTGAACAACCTGCTGGAGATCGTCACATGATCGTTCCCGACGCGGGCGACGCGCGACTCGACGAGGCCGAGGTCGGCCGGGTGCTGGACCTGCTCCGGGACGCCTCGACAGTGGTCCTGACGACGCACGAGGGACCGGACGCGGACGGCCTGGGCGCCGAGGTCGCGCTGGCCCGCGCGCTGCGGCGATTGGGGAAGCGCGTGCGCATCCTGAACGCGGACCCGACCGTGAACCGGTTCCGGTTCCTGGACCGGGACGCGGACTTCGTGATCTTCAAGCCCGAGCACGCCGAAGCGGTTCGCGACGCGGACGTCGCCGTGCTGGTCGACACTTCCGAGCACAGGCGCGTCGGCGCGGTCGGCGCCGCGTTCGCCGCGCGCACCGGCCCGACGGTCTGCATCGACCACCACCCGCGCACGCGCGAGTCGATCCACGGGATCGTCGCCGCGCACCTGTCGTCCACGGGCGAGCTGATGGTCCACCTGCTCCGGCGGCTGGGCGCGACGCTGGACGCGGACCTCGCGAACCCGCTGTACGCGGCGGTGCTGTTCGACACGGACCAGTTCCGGTTCGTCCGCAACGACCCCGGCCCGTTCCGGATCGCGGCGGAGCTGGTGACGGCCGGCGCGGACGCGGAGGGCATCGCGCGCCACATGTTCGGCACGGTCGCGAAGGACGCGATGGTGCTCCTGGGCCGCGTCATGCAGGCCGCGCACTTCGAGGAAGGCGGCCGGCTGGCCTGGGCGAGCATCACCGGCGAGACGCTCGCGGGCCTGAAGGTCGATCGCGACGAGGTCCGCGGCAGCGTAATGACGCTCGCCCGGATCGAGGGGGTCCAGGTCGCGGTCGTGTTCAAGCAGTTCGAGACCGGCAGGACGATCAAGGTCAGCATGCGATCCCGCGGGTCCGTGGAGGTCGGCGACCTCGCGCAGGCGCTGGGCGGCGGCGGCCACAAGTACGCCGCGGGCGCGGACGTGGACGGCGTGATGGAGGCCGTCACGGGGCGCGTGCTGCCGGTGCTGCGCGAGAGGCTTCTGAACGCCGTGGACTGACGAGGCTCAGCGCGGCGCGACGGGGAGCTTGATCTTCTGCCCCGGCCGCAGGCTTCCGGGGTTCAGGCCGGGGTTGGCCGCCAGGAAGTCCTTCCGCGTTACCTTGTAGCGCGCCGCGATCTGCCAGGCGGTGTCGCCGGGCTGCACCGTGTAGGAAGCCGGCTTCGGAGCAGGCGCCGCCGCGCCTTTCGCGGGCGCCGCGGCCTTCGCGGGCACGGCCTCGACCGGGGGCTTCGCGGCCGGCTCGGGCGCGGCGGTCAGGGGCTTGGGGCTGTCGGCCGGAGGCACCGGCGCGGGCGGCGGGACCGGGGGCTTGGGCGATACGGGCTGCTCGCGCCTGTCGTCCGCCACGATCGGGACCACCACGGTCTGGCCGGCCTTCAGTCGCGCCAGTTGCACGGTCCCGCGGTTCCACTTCTCGAGCAGGTCGATCCGCGTCACGTACCTGTCGAGGAGGTCGCGCACGGTCTCGCCAGCCTTCACGACGTGGCGGACCCGCGACAGCACGGTCGGGTCCTGCCTGACGCGCGCCGAGGCGAGATACCCGTTCCGGGCGCCGTTCAGGCGGGCGAACCCGCCGGGGGTGAGGACCAGGTTGAACATCTCGCCGGGCACGAGGCCGTGCTGCTGGACGTCCGGGTTCAGCCGGAGCAGGTCGGACACGGACTGCCCGCTCCACTTCGCGAAGAGGTCCAGCGTGTCCTCGGGGAGAATCCGGACCGAGCAGGAAGAGGCCGGGCCGTCGTAGACCGGGACCAGGATCGACTCCGGAGAGACCGGCGACAGGTCCGCGCGATCGCGGTAGTAGTCGTCGCGCTGCGTCCGCAGCAGCGAGAAGCCCTGCTGTTCCACGTCCTTCTCGACCTTGCGCGTGCACCCGGGGAGCAACGCGACCGCCGCCGCCCCGATCGCGAGGCCGGCCAGGATCGTGCGGGTTGTGGGGTTCCACCGCATCGCAGTCGCATTCTAGGACGCTCCGGCGGGGGGGAGCAAACAAACGCGAAACATCAATCCAGGCCGCACGTTGCGCGCACGGGCGTGCACGGGCACGCGAACCGCCGGGCGCGGGCAGGCGGGCGGGTACGGGCTCGGCCTCGGGCTCGGGCTCGGGCTCGGGCTCGGGTACGGGGAGGCGTACGGGGACGGACAAGCATCAAGGCGACCGCCACCTCCGCGAAACCGCTCGGCCATCCGCTCGTCCCCGCCTGCGTCGGACCGACGAATCGG
>VGRB01000034.1 GCA_016875475.1 Deltaproteobacteria bacterium | reverse complement strand
GGGGGGAGGGGCGCCGGGGGCCGGGCGGGCAAGGGCTCGGGCTCGGGTACGGGTACGGGAGAGGGAATCAACGGGCCACCATGGGGAAGAGCCACATCACGGGCTCCGGGAGGGCGCGGCGCGGGGGAAGGGGCACGGCACCGGTCGTCGGGGCGGGGAAGACGTCGATCGTGATCCCCCTCCCCTTCCTCGCAATCGTGACCATCCCGACGACGCGCCCCCCCGACGCGGCCACGGCGAGCCCGACGTCTCGAGTGCGGGTCCGGTCGGAGAACCCAGCGAGGGTCGCCCCGCCGTGAAACGACCGGTAGGAGTCGTACGACTGCCTGGCCCTGCCGCGAGCCGCGTCGAAGGCCAGGGCCGCGGTCAGGCGCGCGACCGGCTGGCCGGCGACCACGGGCAGGACCGATTGCGAGTCCACCTCCGGAAACAGCTCGCGCACCACGGCCACGACCATGTCCGGGTCGGACTCGGCGTCCCCCGCCAGGGCCTCTCCGGACGTGGCCAGGACGCTCAGAAAACCGAGCGTACACGCCAGGTTGAGCACCACCTGACGGCGTCCCACGAACCGGCTTTTCATCCTTGACCTCCTTCCCGGCACCGGAATATACTGCGCCCTGGGAAATTTTGGATCCGGGTCCCGGGGCACGCTTAGGAGGCTTGAAATGTCGAGACGGCTGGGCATCGCGTTCATCACGATCGCAGTCGGGCTGGCGCTCGTGGTCGGGGCCGGCTGCCGCAAGGGGACGCCTACGACGTGCAAGGGCTGGGCGAAGCTCTTGAAGAGCCCCGTCAAGGGTCGGGACGCCATCAAGAACCTGGGCGATCTCCGCTGCAAGGAGAGCATCCCGGACCTCGAGGGCATCTTCGCCACCAGCCAGTACAAGGAGGACATCCTCCAGAGCGTGAAGGTTTTCAACGCCCCCCAGGAGTCCGTCGGCCTCGTCAAGAAGGGCCTGGCCGATCCGTTCGCGGCGACCCTGGCCGCGGCGGTGGCCGAGGACTTCGCGCTCGCCGACTTCCGGCAGCCGCTCCTCGACATCCTTACCGGCGACAAGGCACTGAAGGCGCGCGAGAACGCGCTGAAGGCCCTGGCCCGGATCGACGCGAAGAACCTGAAGCAGAACGACGATCTGCTGAGGAAGCTGCTCCGCAACGACCCGAACGTCCAGGGCGTGGCCGTGAACGCCCTCGCGGCGAAGCTGCTCGGCGACGTCAAGTCCGAGACGGCGGTGCCGGACCGCGTCGTGGCCCTGTTCATGCGGACCCAGCGCGGCGAGCAGCTCTACACGCCGGTCCGCAAGACGCTCGCGAAGATCGGCAAGCCGGCCGTTGCCCCGATGGTCGCGGTCCTGACCGGCGCCCCCGAGGGCGAGCCCATCCGGAAGGAGCTGGCCGACATGAGCAAGAAGCTCGGCCTCTTCGACTGGCAGTGGCAGGAGGGCCCGGAGATCATCCAGGTGCTCGGCGACCTGCGCGATCCGTCGGCCGCGCCGGCCGTGGCGGCGAGCCTCGCGAAGACCCTGAACCCGCCCGTCGGCGTGGACGACCGCGTTCTCCGCACGTGGCAGGTGGCCCAGCAGAACCGCATCACCATGTGCATGATGAGCCTCTGGAACCTCGGCACCGCCGCGGTCGTGGACGCGCTGAAGGAGGTCGTGGTCAACCCGGACAACGACGCGAAGCAGCGGCTCGACACGGCCAGCGCGCTCGCCATGATGCAGGACTTCGTCGGCATGGGCGCCCTGATGGCGATCTACTCGAAGACCACGGACCCGCGCTTCCGGGCGCCGCTCGTGAAGCCGATCTCGCTGGGCGTCGACTGGGCGCACGTCGACGAGTTCCTGAGGATGGTCGGGGCCGAGAAGGACGAACTGGTGCGCTCGCGCGTGACCGGCGACGACCCGGACGCCAAGGAATTCAAGGCGCTGATCGGCGTCGTGAAGGACTGCAAGCAGGGCGACGTGCCCTGCCTGGTGCAGCGCCTGAAGGGCCCGGACCTGATGGCGGCCGAGAAGGCGGCCATCCTGCTGGCGGCGAGCAAGGGCGAGGCCGCGAAGCAGGCGCTGGCTGCGCTGATCGAGACCTACCCGGCCACGGACCCCGTGACCGGCGTGGACCTGCGGCGGTTCATCCTGCTCGCGATCTGGCGGCTGGGCGATCCGTCCACGGTCAAGGACCTGGAGAAGATGCTCCAGTCCGATCGCGACCGCAAGGGCGCGGGCTACTGGATCGACGAGCTGGAGACCTTCATCCCGGTCTTGTCCAGCCGCAGCATCTGACGGCCGCCGCGTTTCCCCGGTCGGATCGTTCCCAGACGCTCTTTCGTTCCCGGACGCTCTTTCCTACGGCGTCAACCTCTAGTTGGGTCGAGATAGCCTCTTGATCTGACAGTCCTTTTCGTTTGGTCCGCAGTCCCGTCTGTACCACGAGGTGATGGAACTGGTCCGCCAAGTGGCGAGATTCCTTGAAGGCGGTGTTTGCAGGGCGTGGTCGGTTGCGATACAATAATGATTGAGTCCGGGCCAGTGGTCCTGGATGTAGCAATCATGGAAGGATTCATGACCGCGAGACGCGATGCCGAGATGGCCGTCAGGAAGCTGTTCCGGAAGCATCCCGTGGCGGACTTGGCGACTCTCTACGAAGGGCTGGGCACCGAGTCACGGATGACCGTGTTCCGTCGTCTGCGGCTGGTTGGCTACCACACTAGCTACACGGACGCGGGGCGGTACTACACGCTGTCAGGCATCCCGCAGTTCGACAAGCTGGGTCTGTGGTTCCACGGGGACGTCGGGTTCTCTCGTGCGGGCACCTTGAAGGAGACCGCGGCGGTGCAGGTGGAGGAGGCGCCGACGGGGGTTACGCACCGCGAGTTGCGGGATCTGCTCCGGGTGCGTGTCTACAACACGCTTCTCGACCTGGAGCGTGGTGGTCGCATCGGCCGGTCGCGGTTCAGAGGGCGCTGCCTGTACGTGAGCGCGAATCCGGAGCGGGCGGCCGAGCAGGCAGCCCGGCGGGAGGAGCTGGACCGGGTGCTCCGGGACGCGCTCCGGGTGGTGACGGACGAGGAGATGCTCGAGGTGCTGGCGGAGGCGCTGAGGGCGGCGCCGGAGGTGCCGCGCGCGGAGGAGGTGTCCGAGCGGCTTCGCGGGCGTGGCCTGGACCTGACGGTCCGTCTGGTGATGCAGGCGTACGAGACCCACGGACTGGTGCCGGGAAAAAAAGCGTCTGCGCGCTCGCGCTCTTGTCGGAGGTGAGGTGGCTGTCGGCCGCGAAGCAGGAGTGGCTGAGGCTGCTGACGCACGGACTCGTGCTCCCCCCTCTTCCCGCGGAACCGGATCGTGGCGCGTGCCCGCAGTGCAGCGGGCCGATGGTCGTGCAGAAGAGCACGCCCCGGCAGGGCCGTACGCTCGAGCACGGGCGCTTCGATGCACGAGAGACGGTGCTCGTGTGCGCGGCCCGGTGCCGCACGCCGTCGGGCTCCCTGGTCACGCGCCGCGCCGCGTGCCTGAGCGAGCGGCTCCTGCCGCGGAGCGCGGTCGGGTACGACGTGTTGGTCTTCGTCGGGATGCAGCGGTTCGCGGAGCACCGGCAGCGGGAGGAGATCAAGTCGGCGCTGTGGAACCGCTTCGGGCTGGACCTGTCCACGGGGGAGGTGAGCCGCCTGGCCGTCATCTTCACCGAGTACCTTCGGCGCCTGCACGAGGCGCACGGTCCGGCGCTGCGCGCCGCGCTCGAACGCGACGGCGGCTGGCCCATGCACATCGACGCGACCGGGGAGGACGGGCGGGGCACGCTGCTGGTCGTCATGGCGGGCTGGCGCCACTGGGTGCTCGGGGCGTGGAGGATCCCGACCGAAAGGGCGGACGCCATCCTGCCCCACCTGCGCGACACGGTCCTCCGCTTCGGCCCGCCCTGCGCCGTGATGCGGGACCTGGGCCGCGCGATGAGGACCGCTGCGCAACCCGCCGGCCGACCGCAGGTCATCAGGACACTGGACCGGCTCTGCGCGATCCTGGAACCCGTTGCGAGAGAGAAGGCGTTCGCCGACCTCGACCGGCTCCTGACGTACCGGGTGGCACTCTTCGAGGAGCTGCGGACGGCGTTGCGCCTCGTGCCGAAGCCGGCCGGGCGCCGGGACACCCCGGTCGGCGGTTCGGGCGGCACGACGCCGGCCGAGATGGAAGGCATCAAGTCCGCCGTGGACAGGCTGGCGCTTTCCCTGCACAAGCGTCGTCCCCGGCGGGGCCCGGCCCAGGACGCGCGGCAGGCCATCGACCTGGTGCTCCGTCATCTGGAGGACCACGGCGCCTATCTGTGGGACCGCGCCGTCCAGCTCCCCCAGAAGGCCGGCGGAGGCCTGCGGCTCGTGGACCGCACGAACAACCTGCCGGAGGCGTTCTTCCACGGGATCAAGCACGGCGAGCGTCGCCGTAGCGGACGCAAAGGCCTCGCCGCCGACTTCGAGTCGCGGCCCGCTTCGGCGGCGCTCGTGCCCAATCTCAAGCGCCCGGACTACGTCGCGATCGTCTGCGGCACGCTCGACAACCTGCCGCAGGCGTTCGCGAAGCTCTACGCGGGCGAGCGTGGCCGCCTCCCCGCTCCCGCTGACAGGCACAGGGGGACCGCCACGATCCGCGCCAGCGCGTCCAAGCCGCGGGAGGACCGGATGCTCGTCCGCTCGGATGCCATGAGTCGGGCGATCATGTCAGCCGCGCGCAGCCGTGCGCCCCGCACTACCCCCAGGCACCGACATCCCTCGGTAGCGGCCTTCTGCCAGGCGTGACCGGCCGCCTCGGACGTCAACTTCCGGAAGTGGCCCCCACGGGCGGCCAACCGAAGTTTGACGCCGTAGAAGACGCGAGAGCGAAGCGCGAGCGGGTCGCCGGTATTTGCCAAACCGAGAGGCCGGGTGCGGTCCCTGATGCGCCTCAACGGACCGGAGGCACCGGAGGGGCGGGGGGCGGGGGGCGGGGGGGCGGGGGGGCGGGGGGCCGAGAGGTAGGGGCCGGGGGATGCCGCGGAGGGCGACCCGCAGGCGCGCGCGCCGCGGCGATCGCGAGCCGGGACGACGCCGGGAAGCGCGCCGAGGACCCTTCGACCGGAGCGGCGCCACCGGCCCCGCGGCGCCACCGGCCCCGCGGCGCCACCGGCCCCCCTGCGCCACCGGCCCCCCCCGGGCCCCCGGCCCCCCGCCCCCCGCCGCGGAAGAGGCGTCTCAGGGCACGAGCAGCCCGACCACGAGGTCACCGAAAAACAGCCACTCCAGCGCGCCAAGCGCAAGGAAGGGCCCGAACGGGATCGGGGCGTGGAGGACCTTGCGCGGCGGCGCATCAGCGAGCGGCGCTTCGGCGGGCGGCGCATCAGCGGGCGGCGCCTCGGCGGGCGGCGCGCCAGCGGGCGGCGCGGCGGCGGGCGGCGCCTCGGCGGGCGGCGCGGCGGCGGGCGGCGCGGCGGCGGGCGGCGCATCAGCGGGCGGCGCGGCGGCGGGCGACACCTCGGCGGGCGGCGCGGCGGCGGGCGGCACCTCGGCAGGCGGCGCCTCGGCGGGCGGCGCGGCGGCGGGCGGCGCGGCGGCGGGCAGTGCATCGCCACGCGCGGCCGTCTCCGCCTCCCACGGCGGAGTGGCCCGCCGACCCGCAATCAGCAGCGGGACCGTGACCACCAATCCCTGCACCGACGCCGCGAGGAGAACGAACGGGAGCGCCTTCCAGCCGATCGTCGCGCCGATCATCCCGAGCAGCAGGACGTCGCCGTAGCCCATGCCCTCGCGCTTCGTGACCAGGTACCAGACCTCGACCAGCGCCGCGAGGCCGAGGCCCCCAGCGGCAAGGCCGATCAGCGACTCGGACCACGTCGGGGGACGCAGATCGCCGAGCGCGACCGCGCCGGCCACGCCGAGCACCGCGCCCGGGACCGCCAGCGCGGGGGGGATCCGCCAGTGCTCGAGGTCCACGAAGGCGATCACGACCAGGAGCAGGCAGAACGCGAACGGGAACGCCCACAGCGCCGCGATGCCGGGCAGCTCGGCCGAGGGCGGCGCCGCCGCGATCGCGAGGTACAGGCAGGCCAGCGACAGCACGGCCACGCACAGCTCGACGAGAAAATAACGGATGGAGATCGGTGCCTTGCACCTGCGGCAGCGGCCGAGCAGCAGGACCCAGCTCAGGATCGGGACGTTGTCGTACCACGCGATCGGCGCGCCGCACCCCGGGCACCGCGAGCCGGGGCTGACCACGCTCTCGCCGCGGGGGACCCGGTGGATCAGCACGTTCGAGAACGACCCGAAGGAGGCGCCGACCGCAAGCGCGACGGCCTTGAGCAGCCAGAACGGGACGCCGCCGACGAGGTCTGGCATCCTTGCGGTGCTCCGCGGGCCGCGGGGAGGGCCCGCCCTGCGATCACTCGACGGTCATGACGCCGATGCGGACGCGGTTCTGCCCGTCGTGCCGGATCTTCGCCTTGTCGAAGTCCTTGACCGGCAGCCGCTTGTCGTCGCCGGGGTTGTAGAAGCCGAACCAGATGTCGTGCGGCCCGGACGGCGACCCGATCGGCACGTCGATCGTGTAGGTGTCCACCACGATGTCGCCCTTCAGCCAGTGCGTGGTCGCGAAGCAGCCCACGCAGCTCGTCTGCTCCTCGGTCTCGGCCACGAGGTTCAGGATCCAGTGGTCCCCGTGGATGCGCGACGACGAGCCCTGCCGGTCGATGTGCATGAAGATCCGGTACGACACCGGCACCTTGTCGGTGCACTTGAAGTAGGTCTTCAGGATCGCCTTGCCGCCGCGCCGGACCGCCGCCTGGTCCAGCGAGTACCCGACGAACTGGACCTTGCCGTCGAAATCGACGGTCTCTCGCGTCACGTCCGTCAGCGCGTCGAACTGCGCCTCGGACAGCGTGGCCCCGGCCAGCCAGTTCCGGTCGGGCTCGCCCGGCGCCAGCGACGACGCCGCCAGGATGAACCGCGACGACCGATCGTCCAGGACCGGCGGGAACCGCCCGCCCGCGGCCTGCCGGTAGGACGAGTTGATCTCGCTCCACTGCGTCTTCGGCACGATGAAGAAGGTCCGGCGCGTCGCGTCCTTCAGCCGCTCGATCACGTCGGTGCGGCTCGCCATGTCGCGGACCTGGCCGGTGTAGAAGTTGGAGTCCTCGCTGCCCCTCCCCGCGAAGACACCGTGCCGGTACAGGTCGCCGGGCGCGGCCGCGGAGGACGCCTCGTAGGTCTCGATGATGTGCTTCTGGGACAGGTGGTAGGACAGCTCGGGATACACGCCGAACGACACCATGGCCGCGAGCCCGACCGCGCCGCTCGCGACGCCCAGGGCCGTGGCCCGCGGGCGCTCCAGCGCCGACACCAGCGCGCCGATCCTCGCGACCCGCCCCTCGCCGAGCGCGCCTGCGAGCCGCGCGCGGATCGAGCCAGCGTACCGGGCCGCGACCAGGAGCGCCGTCACGACGTAGAGGGCGGCGATGTCCGGCCCGGTCAGGAAGACCCGGAGCACGACCGGGGCGACCGCGGCGTCCGGCCCGGCGGCCCCGCTCACGATGTCCCACTTCAGCGCCAGGAAGATCACGATGTCGAGGACGATGATCCCGGCCATCGCGACCATGACCCACCGGAACACGCGCCCGCGCGAAAGCAGGGCGGGCAGCCCGGTCGCGAACGAGATCAGCCGGCCGCCGCCGACCAGGATCGCGGCCCCGGCGAGCGCGATCGCTGCCTTCGCCACGAGCGGCAGCTTCATCGCGGGGAACACGATGTCGCCCTTGCCGGGCTGCGAGAACATCGGGTCGGTGGTCAGGAAGCTGACCAGCGGCGCCGGCGACTGGAGCAGGTCCTTCAGCATGACCGCGAACAGTCCGAACCCGAAGAACGCGAGCAGCCGCGACTGGATCGGGTCGTCCTCGACCTCGCGCAGGTAGAGCGCCACCAGCATCGCCAGGGCGGGCACGCCGGCATACAGCGTGTGGTGCAGCGGGCGAACGGTCACCAGCAGGATCGCGAGCGGCGCCGCGGCCCACAGCAGCAGGATCAGGCGCTCGGGCTTCGGCTTCTCGCCGGTCCCGACGACCGTCATCACCGCGACGGGCAGGAGCACGCTCCACGGGAACAGGCCGAACCCGACCTGCTTGATCGCGAAGTCGAACGCCCGCTCGTCCTGGCGCATGCCGCCTGCGAACGTGGCCGCGGTGAACCGGAACTGCCGCCAGAACGCGCCGTCCGGAACGAAGGTCAGGATCGCCAGCACGGCGGCCGTCGCCGCGACCGCGCCCGAGGCCGTGAGGACCTCGCGCCGCCCGTCCCACGCGGCGATCGGGAACGCGACCACCACCGCGGTCAGGGCGAGCACGCCGGTCATGCCGGCGCCGAGCCACAGCGCGAGCGCAGCCGCGAGGAGGACCGGGAGCGCCGCCCGCCCGCCGCGACCGGTCACGATCGCGCCGAACGCCACGCACCCGAGGCCCAGGAACAGCACGAACGCCTGCTCGTTCGCGACGAACCGCGCCGACCCGAAGAACAGCGGCGACGTCGCGAGCGCCACGACGCCGAGCGCCGCCTCGGTCTCGCCGAACGCGCGCCGCGCACCGAGGTACACGAGCACCAGCACGAGCGCGGCGAGCAGCACGCCCGGGAGGCGGGCGGCGAACTCGTTCTGGCCGAACGCGCGGAACGACAACGACACCAGGAACGGATACAGCGGCGCCATGAACGAGGTCCGGCCCGACGCCTTGAACTGCGCCACGAATCCGTCGCCGACCAGCTCGCCCGAGACCTCGCCCGGCAGCGCGGGCGCACCCGCGACCGCCCGGGTGGACGAGGAGATCGCGTTCACGATCTCGCCATCGGGGTCCGCGACCCCGACCCTTGCCAGCACGGACGACAGCGCGACCGACGCATCCACCGCCCCGGACGCCGACACCAGGAGGAACGACGTCGAGAGGTTCTGCGGGGCCGCGGTCTTCAGCAGGTCCGCGTAGGGCTTCAGCCCCTCCTCGTCGCCCGTGCCTTTCATCCGGGCGTCCAGGTCGAGGACGACCACCGGGTAGATGTGATCCGCGAGGTTGGCGCGCGCGGTCTCCAGGGCCGCGCCCGGCGAAGCCAGCTCCGCGGTCGAGACCACGGTCGCGTCGTCGCCGATCTGCCCGGACAGCGCGCCCGCGAGCGAGCCCGCGTCCGCCCGCGGCCGGGCCTCGACGACGAGCACGGCCGGCGCTTCCGCCATGCGGCGCGCCACGAACGCCCGGTTCATCTCCCAGGGGTCCCACAGACCCGGTCCCCATATGCCCACGGGAAGGAGCACGACGGCCACCAGAAGCGCCGCGAGCCCCGGTCTCTGCTTGATCCGCTCCATCGTCCCCTGGCCCCCAGGCGGAAACTGCGGTAGGGTAAGCGAGAAGGTGCTTCTTTTCAAGGCTGCGATCGGGCACGAGAACCTCGCCCCCCGAAGGTGAATGATGGCTGCCGGCGACAAGGCACGCGCGCTCGCGCCGCTCGCGAAGAACCTCGACCTGCCCCCCGGCTTCGCGGCGATGACGCCGTCGGCGAAGCTCTCCGCGCTCCTCGACCTCCCGGACCCCGGGCGCACGCTGCGCCGGATGCGAGCGGACGAGCTGTACTACCTGCTGGCGTCGATCGGGCTGGAGGACGCGCACGCCCTGATCGCGTACGCCTCCCCCGAGCAGCGCCGCGCCGTCGCCGACTTCGAGACCTGGTCGGGGGGGCGCTTCCTCCCGGCCCGGTTCGACCGGGTCATCGAGATGGCGCTCGCGGTGTCCGTGGACGTGGCCACGTCGCTCCTCCGCGACACGGAGCCCGAGGTCCTCGGCCTGCACCTCCTGAAGCGCTGCGCGATCGAGATCGCCGCCGAGGTGGACGACCCGCTCCCCGGCGCGTTCCAGACCCCGGACGGCGTCTTCCTGGTGACCTGCGAGGACCCCGACGACACGCCCGCGGTCCGGCGGTTCCTCGACGTGCTCTACGCGGTCGGCGTCGAGGCGGCGCACTTGATCCTCCACGCCGCCATGCGCGCAACGCCGACCCTGTTCGAGGCGGAGGCGCTCCGGTTCCGGGACGCACGGCTCGCGGACCTCGGCTTCCCGCCCCTGGACGAGCGCCACGCGATCTGGGAGCCGTTCGACGTCGCGGCGCTCCGCGCGAGGCTCTCCGCCGCGGCCGTCCCCGGCGCGCCGGGGAGGCCCGAGGCGCACCCGCTGGCCCTGGTGCTGGATCGCGCCGGCGCCGCGCCGCTGTTCTGGCGCGCGCTCGCGGCCGCGCAGGGTCGTCCGGGTGCCGCCGTCGTGGTCGAGCGGCTGCTGACGCTCGTCAACCGCGTCATGGCCGCGCGCACGGAGGACCTCCACGAGGACGGCGCCTGGGCCGCGGCCGCGGCGCACGCGATCGCGGTCCTGTCGATCGGGCTTTCGGACCTCGCGGGCGACGACGCGGACCGCGCGGCCGACGCCCTGGTGCGGGCGTGGCCGGTGGAGCTGTACCGCGCCGGGATCGAGTGCCTGCGGCCGCTGCACCTCGCCGCGCGCCGCGTCGTGACCGACCTCGGCGGCGTCACCCGCCTGGACCTGCTGGAGGCGGACGCCGCGGAGGCCGTCCGCGCGGCCCTGGCCTTCCCGCCGGTCCGCCGCGAGGCCGCGGGCGGCGAGCGGAGGGAGTTCGCGTCGCTCGCGGAGGTCCGCGAGGCGCGCGCAGCGGTGTCCGCGACCGCGGCCGTGGTGCGCTTCGCGGTGCGGGCGCTCGGCTACGCGCCCCAGGCGACCGGCGCGCCGGCGCGGTCGACGTTCGCGAGCGTGTTCGCCACGGCCTGGGCGCGGCAGGTGCTGGCCGGAGAGCCGTCGATCGAGCCGCTGACCGGCGACGACGTGCGCGGGCTGCTGGTCGCCGCGTTCTCGCGCGGGCGCGTGCGTCCGGCCGTGCGCAAGGCGACCGCGAAGCTCGCGGACGGCTCGCCCGACGCCGACCGGGCCGCGGTACACGCGTTCCTGGACCGATCGATCGACGCGATCGAGGAGGCCGTCGGCGGTCTCGAGGCGGGGCAACCCGTGGACGCACGCTTCCTCGGGGACGTACTGCTCGTGAAGGCGTAGTCCCGGCGTCAGCGGCCGGAGTACGAAGCCGGGATGATCCGCATCACTTCCTGTTCCGGCGCGTCGCCGACCACGGCCTGCTCGAGTCCGGAGTCGGCCCAGGTCGCCACCGTGTAGCCCCGGCGCTGGTCCATGCGCAGGCCGCCGGGCCGCGCGGGGTCGGACAGCGGGTACTGGGCGACCGACACGCGCCGGCCGCCGAGGTCGTACTGGTAGACGATCGCCGGGCTCGTGCCGAGCCGGGTGACGCGCGCGCCCACGAGCCGCAGCCCCTCGCGGTCCTCGATCGGGACGCGGAACGTGAACGGCGCCCGCTCGCGCAGGAACCCGGTCACGCGGGCGGCGTCGCCCCATACCTCGGAGCCCGAGGCCGCGGCGTGCACCGCGACCGCGTCGTCGAGCGGGTCCGCCGGGCCGAGCACGGTCGAGGCGCCGAACGCCACGCCGATCACGACGGCGATCGACGCGGCCCAGGCGACCACCATCCCGACGCGCGGCGCCTCGTCCGCCCGGCTCCGCAACCGCCGGGCGACCTGCTCGTGGAGGCTCCGCGGCGCCCTCACGCCGAGCATCGCGTGCCTCACCGCGGTCCGGAAGCGCGCCTCGTGGGTGGCGGCCATGCGGCACGACTCGCACCCGCGGAGGTGGGCCTCGATCTCCGCGCGCTCCTCGACCGCCAGCTCGCCGTCGAGGTACAGGTCCAGGTACCGTCCGAGGACTTCACATTCCATGCGCAAACCCCTCTCTGGACGTCCTGCCGATCACGTGTTCTCCTCGGTGCGCCGCCGCGGGACGAACGGGACGACGTCCGCGCCGCCCACCCGGCCGAGGTCCGCGGCCTCCGCGGTCCCGCCGAGCCTGTCGCGCATCAGCCGGCGGCCGCAAAACAGCCGCGACATCACCGTGCCGATCGGGGTCCCCATGACCTCCGCGATCTCCTTGTACGACAGGCCTTCCACGTCCGACATCACGACCGCGGTGCGGAAGTCCTGGGGCAGCGACTCGAGCGCCGCCTCGAGCTGCTCGCGGGTCGCGGTCAGCATGGCGGCCGCCTCGGGCTCGCGGTAGTACGCCCGCTCGGACCAGCCCACGAGCGTGGTCGCGTGGAGCAGCTCCGACGCGTCCTCGACGATGGCCTCCCGGCTGCCGGCGCGGACGCGATTGATCAAGGTATTCCGCAGGATCTTGAACAGCCACGCCTTGCAGTTCGTGCCCTCGTGGAACGAGTCGAACGCACGGAGCGCCTTCAGGTAGGTCTGGGGGACCAGGTCGTCCGCCTCGGCGGGGTCGTGGGTCAGTGACATCGCGAACCGGTAGACCGCGTCGATGTGGGGCATCGCCTCGCGCTCGAAGCGGCTCTGCTCCTTGCCCGGCTTCCGGAACGGCCACAGGGCCACGGGTCGGCCTCCTCCCGCACGGCACCCCCTAAACGGGGATCTCGGTGCGGTTATTCCTGGCGGGCGGGGCTCAACCCGTCAGAGACAGGCGCAGATGCAGAGCAGCCCGAGCGGCGCGCCGAGGATGCTGCACGCGGGCGCGGCGCAGAAGGTCTTGCCGGGCGGGACGGGGCAGTCCTTCATCTCGCAGACGTCCGCGCCGCCGCCGCACTCGCCGTTGTGGCACTTGGTCGCGGTCGTGCAGTCGTCCTGGTCCGTGCAGAGCTGGCCGTCGTTCGTGGGCTTCCAGGAGCAGTTCCCGGTTGCGGGCACGCACTGGAAGTCGGTCCGGCACGGGTTGTCCTCGGAGCAGTCCTTGACCTTGCCGGACATGCAGGCGCCGTTGAGACACTTGTCGCCGACGGTGCACTTGTCCTTGTCCTCGCACGGCGCGGTGTTGTTGTTGTGCTTGCAGTCGCCGTTGCCCGTGTCGCAGTAGTCGTCGGTGCAGACGTTCCCGTCGTCGCAGTTCTTCTGGCTGCCGCCGAGGCAGTTCTTCTGGTCGTCGCAATGGTCGTTCATGGTGCAGGGGTTCCCGTCGTCGCACGCCGCGCCCGCCTGGGGCTGGTACGTGCACGTGCCGTCGCCGATGTTGCAGTAGTCCTTGGTACACGCGTTGCCGTCGTCGCAGATCGCGTCGTCGGTCTTGCCGTTGCAGTCGTCGTCCTGGCCGTTGCACGATTCCGGCACCGGGGTCTTCGCGTCGCAGTTCACGATCGCGCCGGTGATGCACTCGCCCTTGCCCTTGCACACGTGGTCCGTGCCGTCGATCGTCGCGTGCTTCTCGCACTCGATCTCGGTGCCGAGGTTCTCGTCGGTCAGGCCGTTGCAGTCGTCGTCCACGCCGTTGCACGACTCCTTCTTCGGCTCGGCCGCGTCGCAGGCGGTCAGGCCGGACACGATGCACTTGCGGCTGCCCTTGCACGTCCCGGCGTCGTTCTTCAGGTAGCACCCGGTCGCCAGCCCCGTCTTGATGGCGCGGGCGCTGCACGCGCACTCGGCGCCCGACGCGGGCACGCACTGCTTCGACTTCGCGCCCTGGGGGTCCGGGACCTCCTCGCACGCGTACCCGGGCGGGCAGTTGCCGCTCGAGCAGTCGCCTCCGCAGAACCGCCCCGCCGGCCCGCGGTCCACGCAGGCGGCCGAGCCGCCGGTCGCGTCGGTGTTGCAGTCCTTGTTCTCGGTGCACGGGTCGCAGAGCAGCAGGAAGAGCGGCGTGCAGACCGGGAAGATGTCCGACCCGATCGTCAGGTTCTTGCAGGCGTATCCTGCCGGGCAGGACTCCAGGCACGCCTGGGCGCAGACCTTGCCGGCCGGCGTGTCGAGGCAGACGCCGGAGTTGCACTGGGTGTTCTCGTCGCAGGGGTAGCCCGCCTCGCCCGGCTTCGGGGGGACGTCCTCGACCGGCACGTCGGCCGCGGCGTCGTCGACGACCTCCTCGATCGCCTCCTCGGCATCGGGGGGCACGTCCTCGTCGACCTCGGCCTTCCCCGGGTCGGCCGAGTCCAGCTTCACGTCACGCACGTCCTGCGCGGTGTTCGACCCCGTGCCCCCGCACGCCCACAGCAGGACCACGACCCAGGACCAGCGCTTCATTTCCGGCCTCCCGTCGGGTGGCATTCTAGCGGATGGGCGGGGTTCCGGTCCATCCCCGACCACGGCCGAGCGATCCGCGCTGTGGCGCGGCGCGCTCGGCGGCCGCAAGGCGGCCGCGCAAGGGGGGTGGCCCGCGCCCCGCAACGCGGGGCGGCGGGCAGGGGGGCGAGCCGCGCCCCCCTCCGATCAATGCCCCTGGGGCCTGGCGGGTCGGGAAGGTGGGGTACGCGTTTCGACGGGTGTCGTCCGGGACCGCCTGCCGTGCGGGCCGGGCGACAGCGCGGAATGCTCACGAACGCATTCGGTGGGGTCGGGCACGTCGCCGACCTCGACCAGCGCGGCGCACAGCCTCGCGGGGTCGGGGGGGACGCCTCCGGCGAGCCGTGCACCCTCGCGCAGCGCGTCGGCCTCGTCACGGTGCAGCCCGGACTGGTGGAGGATGTCGGCGAGCGCGACGCGGAACTCCCACTTCCCCGGCGCGACCTCGAGCGCGCGGTGGAGGGCCGCGACGGCCGCGGGCGCCCTCCCCTCCGCGGCCAGGGCCTGGCCCAGGTTCGCCCAGCCCAGCGCGCTCCTCGGGTGCACGGCGACCGCGTCCGTCCACAGGGTGGCGTCGTCGCGCCACGCCCGGTCGCGGTCCGCGGCGAGCGCGGCCAGGACGACGATCCACGTCGCGGCGAGGACGAGGCCGGGGAGGCGGAGCCGGTCGATCGTCGCGTCCAGCGCCGCCCCCGCCGCGATGCAGGCGCCGGCCGACCCGACGTACACGAGTCGCTCCGCCATCGGCACCGTCAGCGGGACGACGTTGCTCGCGGGCAGCATGAAGACCGCGAGCCACGCCAGGCCGAGCCCGGCGCCGGCGGCCCTGCCCCGCGCGAGGGCCGGAAGGGCCGTCGCGCCGGCGAGCGCCGCCGGAAGCAGCACCAGGCCGGCCGCGGTCCACGGCTCGAGCGGGGACCCGGCGATCGGGATCGACTCGAACGAGTAGTCGGGCGCCAGGGGCCACGGGACCACCAGCAGAGCGACGTACCGCGCCCCCACTCCCGCCATGGTCAGGAAGGCGCGCCAGGCGTCGATGTCCGCGAAGTAGTGGCCAGCGGGCGAGACCAGGGTGTCGAGGGCGTTCCACCTCGCGACCGCGTACGCCGCGGCCGGCAGCGCGAAGGCCGCGGCCCAGCCGGCGAGGAGCCTGCCGGGGCGAGCGGCGGCTTCGCCGCGACGCCGGGCCACGAAGACCCACGCGGCGGCGAACAGCGGCAGGGGCCCCGCGGACTCCTTCCCGAGGAGCCCGAGCAGGAACGCGATCCCCGCTGCTACCAGCGTCCCGGTCCCCCCGCCCGCGACCCAGCGGTGCCACGCGAGAAACGACGCGAACGCGAAGCAGGCGGCCAGGACCTCGGCCCGGCCCACGATCGAGCTGACCGCGTCGGTGTGGATCGCGTGGACCGCGAAGGCGACGCCTGCCAGCATCGCGGCGCGCGGTCGCCCCGGGACCAGCGCGCGCGCGAGCCGGAAGGCGAGCAGCGACGCCAGGGCGTGCAACAGGACGTTCACGACGTGGAACGCCCAGGCTTCGCCCCCGTGCGCCCGCCACTGCAAGGCGAACGACATCGTGGTCAGCGGGCGCCAGACGAGGTACGCGCTGCCCGCGTGGGGGTGCCACGGCTCCACCAGGGCACGGACCACGGGGGCGTCGCCGGTGACCACGGGGTTCGACTCGACGACGAGGTGGTCGTCGAGCGTGAACCCGTTCCAGGGGGAGCCGGCATAGACCAGGACCGCGGCGAGGACGACGGCGGCGGGTGCGAGGAATCGGCGCGCGCTCACGACGGCGAGGATACCACGCGGGTCAGATGCCCAGCGCGGCCACGAACTCGGGGTGCGGGTTCGCGATGACCTCGGTGGACAGGAGGCCCTTGCCGGCCAGCGAGTCCGCGGCCGCGGCGACCGACGCCTGGACGTCGAACAGGTCGCCGGCGAACGCGTACCAGCACTTGCCGCCGATGCCCGCGGACAGGTGGATCACCAGCATCGCGACCGGGGCGGCCTTGAGCGCGGCGTCGCACGACCGGATGCCCGCGCACGTCGTGGCGCACTCGACGATCCCGATGGAATCGTCGGGCCGCTCCGGCAACGCGCCGAACACGGCCGGCTCGAGCTGCGGGTGCGCGAACGGGAGCATGAAGCGGTCGATGAGCTGATCTCCGATGATGCGCTCGGCCTCGAGGAGCGACTCCTCGACCTCGGCGACCGCACCGTCGATCAGGATCAGGAACTTGCCGGGCGACACGGGCGCCGCGAGCACGACCCGGGACGCGGCCTTCTTGACCAGCGCGTCCACCGCGACCAGGCCGCGCGGGATCCCGACGACCTCCAGGCCGGCGAACGCCTCGACACGGTCGAAGCTCGCGGGCGCGGGGTCGAAGCGTGGCGTGCGCAGGCCCAAGCGGCCGCCCCTCCTACACGATGCGGAAGTAGTCCTTCAGCACGCAGCGGCGCTCGCGCGTGTAGTTGATCGCGGTCGTCAGGCCCTCGCCGGTCGGGCTCGCGATCGTCCACGAGGTGTAGCCCTCGCCCGTCATCGCGAGGCCCGCGAAGGACGGCCCGTTCTTCACGAAGATCGAGGTGTTCGCCGCCGCCGCGTACCGGTGGAGGTTCGAGATGTTCAGCGAGTGCATCACGGCGGTGTGCCGGTACCCGTGCTCTATCCGCAGCCCCGCCTGGATCGCGTCGTCCACGTTCCGGACCCGCACGAACGGCAGCACGGGGAGGAGCTGCTCGACCTGCACCATGGGGTGCGACTCCTCGACCTCCATGAACGCGATCCGGCACTCGTCCGGCACGTCGATCCCGGTCCCCGCCTCGCGGAGGATGAAGCCCACGTTCTTCCCGACGAACTTCTTGTTCGGGTGGTCGCCGTCGATGACCGCCTTGGCGACCCTGGCCGCCTGGGAGTCCTTCAGGTAGTAGGCGCCCGCCCGGATCATCTCCTGCTTGAGCTTGTCCGCGATCGCGTCGACCGCGACGATGTTCTTCTCGACGATGCAGACGATGTTGTTGTCCAGGCTCGCGCCCGCGATGATGTCCTTCGCGGCGCGCGGCAGGATCGCGGTCTCGTCCACGATCGCGGGGGGGTTCCCGGGGCCCGCGGCGATGCACTTCTTGCCGGTCGCCATCGCCGCCTTGACGACGGCCGGCCCCCCGGTCACGACGACCAGGGCGGTGCCCGGGTGCTTCATCACGGTGCCGGCCGACTCGATCGTGGGCTCGACGATGGTCGAGACGAGGTTGTCGGGCAGGCCCGCGGCGACCATGGCCTCGTTCAGCAGCCGGACCGTGTGGGCGATGACGCCCTTGGCGGTCGGGTGGCCGTTGATCACGACCCCGTTGCCGCCCGCGACCATCCCGATCACGTTGTTGATGACCGTCTCGGTGGCGTTCGTGCACGGCGTGATCGAGCAGATGACCCCGTAGGGGGCGCGCTCGGTCAGCGTGAGCCCGTGGTCGCCCGTGAACGCGCGGGGCACCAGGATCTCCGGGCCGGGGGTCTTCGTCGCCGCGAGGACGTTCTTCCTGATCTTGTCCTCGACGCGGCCGAGCCCGGTCTCGGAGACCGCCATCCGCGCCAGCTCCTCGGTCCGCGCGACGCACGCCCGGCGGATGTTCTCGATGCCCTTCTCGCGGACCTCGAGCCCCATGCACGAGACGTGCTCGAACGCGGTCCGGGCCGCGGCCACCGCCTGGTCGATGGTCTCGAAGATCCCGTGCTTCCCGGTGTCGTGCCGCACGATCGCGGGGGCGCCCGGCGACTTGCCGCCCTGGCCCTCCGCCTTCAGGCGGGCCAGCACGGCATCGACGATCGCCGCGACCTTGGATTCGTCCAGGGCCATCCGCCCCTCCAAGGACGCCGGTCCGCCGGCGTCCCCCGTCCCCGTGCCCGAGCCCGAGCCCGTACCCGAGCTCGTACCCGCCGCCCGCCGTCCTACGGCTTCTCGTACCGCTTGTCGCCGCCCACCTCGACGACGTCGACGATCGCCATGATCGTGGCGTCGACCGGGCGGTCCTTGGTCATCACGGTCTGGCGCGCCGACGACCCCGACGCGTACAGGACGACCTCGCCGGTGCCCGCGCCGACGGAGTCCGCCGCCACGACCATCTTGCCGGTCTCCTTCATCCCGTGGTCCAGCTCGCGGACCATCAGGAACCGGAGGCCGCGCAGCTCCTCGTCCTTCCGCGTCGAGACCACGGTCCCGACGACCAAGCCCATCTGCATCCCGTCACTCCAGCTGGCGGGGCGAGGTCCGGCTCGGGGGCGCGGGGCGCCCGTGCGATGCGCCGCGCGGCCCACCCCCATCCGGCGGGCGGGCGCGGCGAGGGGGCGCCCCGCGACGCCCCGGCCCGTTCTCCCCCCGGACCCTACTCGGACTTGCCGCCCGAGCGACCCTGGCGACCCAGCGGCAGCACCTCGTCGATGTTGACGTGCGGCCGCGGGATCACGTGCACCGACACCAGCTCGCCGACGCGCTCCGCCTGGCGCGCGCCCGCCTCGGTCGCCGCCTTGACCGCCGCGACGTCGCCGCGGACGATGGCCGTGACGTAGCCGCCGCCGATCTTCTCGTAGCCGACCAGCTCGACCTTCGCCGCCTTGACCATGGCGTCGGAGGCCTCGACCATCGCGACGAAGCCCTTCGTTTCGATCATGCCCAGAGCGTCTGCCATCCGAAACCCTCCGAATCGCTAGTTACGAGAAGCCGACAGGCCGGCTTCACACGCCCGTGATCGAGCTGACCGCGTTCAGCGCGGCCTCGGCCGCCGAGTCGATCTCCGACTCGCTGCCGGACATCCACAGCCGCCCGAAGGCGCCGTACGGGACCATCGAGACCAGGTGGACGTGCGCGGCCTTCTCGGCCTCGTTCGCGGCGAACGAGACGTACCCGGCCGGCTCCGTCTCCAGGATGAACAGGCTCTCGCCGGGCAGGATCATCATGCCCTGCGAGTTCCGGTTGATGATCTGCGTCTGGTACGGCTCGATCGCCCGGATGATCTGGTTGGACACGATCTTCGGCCTCATCCGGCTCTCGACCTTCAGGTCCAGCGAACCCAGGATCGCCTCGCCCGCCCGGATGACCTCGCCCTTGTCGAAGTCGTGGACCTCGAGCAGGCCGTAGGCGCGCTCGACGACCTGGACGGCCGGGACGACCCTGGTCGCCTTCAGCGCGATGTCGGTCACGTTTTTGATCGCGATGCCGGGGGCGATCTCGACGAACAGCGACGCCATGCCCGGGATCGGCAGGAAGCCGCGCGCGGTCTTGCCGATGAACGACGTGATCTGCGGCTGCAGGCTGTCCAGGAACGTGTAGGTGCGAAGGGTCACGCCCATGAGAATCCCTCCCAAAGGCCCGGGGCGCCGGGCGTGGCGGACTCTATCACGGGCCCCGCTTGCGATTCAAACGCAAATAAAGGGGGTTGACCGAGGACGGGTGCGGGTCGGTGAATCGGCACGGCGCAGCCCTCCCGCACAGTCCCTTCCGGGAGACCCGGTTCCCCCGCCGGCGCCGATTCACGGAAGTAGAAGACGTCGCCCGCGCGACCCGGCGGGGATCGGCGGCAACGTGCATCAGGGCGACGTCTTCGGCCCGGCAGCCGGCGGGTGGGGCTGTTCGGATCCCCGGCCCGGCAGCCGGCGGGTGGGGCTGTCCGACGCCCGGTTCGGCACCCTGCCGATTGACGCCCGATGCCACGACAGGCTAGAACAGCCGCACCTTTCGAGAGGCCACGAGATGAGCCGGACCACCGAGAACCTGAAGACGGCGTTCGCGGGCGAGAGCCAGGCGAACCGGAAGTACCTGGCGTACGCGGAGCGCGCGGCGGCCGACGGCATGCCGAACGTCGCGAAGCTGTTCCGCGCGGCGGCGGACGCCGAGACCGTGCACGCTCTCCGCCACTGGCGCGCGCTCGGCATGATCCGCGACACGGTGCAGAACCTCGAGGACGCCCTCGCCGGCGAGACCTACGAGGTCGACCAGATGTACCCCCCGATGCTGGCGCAGGCCCAGGCGGACCAGGAGATCTCGGCCCAGCACGCGTTCCGCGGCGCGCTCGAGGCGGAACGCGTCCACGTGGCGCTGTACTCGAAGGCGCTGAACTCGGTCCGCTCCGGCCAGGACATCGAGGAGTTCCGGGCCTGGACGTGCCCGGTCTGCGGCTACACCCACGCCGGCGGCGAGATCGACAAGTGCCCCGTGTGCGGGGTGGCGTTCTCGAAGTTCCGGGAAGTCCTGTAGCCCCCGGTCCGTACTCGTGCCCGCCTTCTCCACGACCGGCCCGTCGATCACGGATCGCGACGCGGCGCGGCGTCATCCCGGGAAGCTACTCGTCCGCGAGCCCGGGCCGGTCGCCGAGGGCGTTCGACAGGCGGTCCACGAAGGCGAGCGCGCCGCGGTAGCCCAGGAACGGCGCGTCGAAGCAGCAGTGGTGGGTGCGCGACGGGTACCCGAACTCGACGGCCCGCGCGCGGCCCCCGGTCTCGCGGAGGAACGCGGCGTTCGCGACGAGGAGGTCCAGGCCCGACACGAGGTCGGCCGCGGCCGTCTCGCCGAGGCGCGGCTCCCACACCGGCGCGACCGGCAGGCGCGACCCGACCGCGCCGTCCGGCTCGAACGCGGCGATCCGGCGGGAGTACGCGACCAGCACGCGGACCGAGGCGCCGAGCGTGGCCGCGAGGTCGCAGAACCCCGGCATCATCCACGGGTCGCCCGCGAACCCGAAGCGCAGGAACGCGAACCGGCGCGGGATCAGCCATTCCCACCAGGGCGCGACCAGCGCGTGGCCGGCGTCGACCGCGGCCTCGGCCGCCTCCTCGCGGCCGGTCGCGGCGCCGAGCGCGCGCAGGAACGCGTCGGTCGCGGCGAGGCCGAACGGCACGTCCACCGGCACCACGCGCGCCCCGGTCCTCGCCGCGAGCGCGTCGGCGGCGTCGCGGCCGTGCGGCAGCGCCAGCAGGACCCCGGCCTCGGCCGCGCGCCGGAGCGACGCGACCGGACCGCCGTCGAGCCACACGGACACCGGCGCAAGCCCGACCGCCTCGACGAGCCGCCGCATCTCGGCCACGCTCGCGGTCTGGTCCGCCTCGTTGCGGTCGAAGAAGTGGCCTACGATCGCGACCTTGCACGGGTCCGGGGTCGCGCCCGGCAGGTCGAGCGACGCGGCGAGCGCGCGCAGCGTGTCCGCGTACCCGTCGAGCCAGACGCGGTCGAGCGACCGCTGCGGCAGCACCACGATCGGCGCGACGGGGTCCTTCACCGCCGCGACCAGGCGCTCGTAGTCCGGGCCGGTGATCGACGCCATCGGGAGGGCGGCGACGAGCACGACGCCCGCGCCCGGCGTGCCCGCGACGCGCGCGAGCAGCGCCCCGAAGTGCGCGTCGTGCTCGACCACCATGCGGTCCGCGTGCAGGTCCGGGTTCGCGACGCGGTGGACCCCGCCGACGTCGAGCAGCGTCGATCGGAAGTCGTGCGTCATCGCGACGTGCTCCGCCTTGAAGAACGCGCAGTTCGGCCCGTCCACCAGCACGCGGGCGTCCGCGATCGCGTTCACGGCGAGGTAGATCCCGTGCACGTAGGGGAACTGGCGGCGCGGCGTGAAGGCCGCGAGCGCTGACGACGCCGGGATCACGGAGCCCTCCGCAGGTGCCGCGCGTGCTCGCGGTAGAACGGGAGCCGGCAGAGCGCGAGCAGCCGGTCCAGGCTCCGGAGCCCGCCCTCGATCCCCATCTCGAACGCGTCCGCCGCGAACGGCGCCTTGCCCGCGGACGTGACGCGATGGTCGAACCGGTACTCCGAATAGACGAGGTCCAGGTCCGGCGCGGCGAGGAAGGCGGAGAGGTCGGCCTGCGTCCCGAACGTCACGACCTCGTGACGCGCACCCGCGGGCAGGGCCGCCCGGATGGCCGAGACCGACGTCGCGGTCGCGGCGTCGCGATCGAACAGCGCGACGCGCACCCGGAACCCCATCTCGTCGAGGAGCGCGAGCAGGGGCAGGCCCCAGTTGCGCGCCGGGTCCGCCAGGCGCGGCACGTGGCGCTCGTCCGCCACGATCCCCACCCCCCGCGCCGCCGCCTCCGCGGCCCGCTCGGCCCACGCGGACGACGCAGCCGCCGCGAGCGCGTCGATCCCGTCGCCGCACCGGTCGAGCCGCCCCGTGGCCTCGGCGACCGCGCGGAGCCACGCGATCGTGGCCGCCGGGCCGTAGGGCGGGGCCGGCACCACCTCGCGCACGCCCGGGTCGGACAGCAGGTGGGACCGCAGCCCGCGCCACTCCGCGTTGTCCGCGACGACCTGGACCGGGGCGCGGCGCCATTCCGACATCATCGGAGGCGACAGCACCGGGATCGCGGACACGTTGACGCGCAGGCCCAACCGGCCGAGCAGCGCGCGGATCTCCTCGTGGCCGGCCCCCGGCCGGAAGCCGACCAGGTTGACCGCGTCAGGGTCCTGCGGCGCGGGCGGCGCGGCGCGCATCATCCCCGCGAGCGCCCCGACGTGAGCGCCGTACGGATCGACGTCCTGCTCCTTGTACAGGATCGGGATCGGGCACCGGCCGCGCTCGTCGCGGACCACCTCGTCCGGCTCGTCGCCGATCATCATGGGGAGGCAGGTGCAGTTCACCACGATCGCGGACAGGTCCCGCGTCTCGCCGCCGTCCATGCCGCACCGGATGCCGCGGAACAGGGCCTCGAACTTCGGGAGCGCGCCGTGGATCGCATCGACGTCCATCATGTCGGTGACGTACGACCGCGAGCCCGGCCGCGGGCCGTCGTCGTCCCGAGGCGGCGGCGGCGCGGGGGGGTCGAACGGGGCCCGCCAGGGGAAGCAGACGAACGGCCCGGTCCCGACGTGCTGGCACTCGAGGTCGCCGTGCTCCACGAACGCCCACGGGAGGTCCGCCCGGATTACCGCG
>VGRB01000033.1 GCA_016875475.1 Deltaproteobacteria bacterium | reverse complement strand
CCGCTGGAGGTCGCGGCCGTGCACGTGTTCCATTGCCAGGTAGTACTGGCCATCGACCTGGTCGAACTCGTAGATCGAGACGATGTTCGCGTGCTGGAGCGGGGAGGTGATACGCGCCTCGTCCGTGAACATCTTCACGAACGCCGGGTCGCGGGAGTAGGCGACCAGGATCCGCTTGACGACCAGCACCTTGCGGAAGTCGCCCGCGCCGCGGATGACCGCCTTGAAGATCTCCGCCATGCCTCCGGACCCGATCTTCTCCAGGAGCATGTACTTGCCGAACTGCTTCGCCTTCGCGGGCTGCGGCAGCGGGGTCATCTGCGAACCGGAGGCGTCGGCAGCGGGCATGGGGGTGAAGGCGGAGGGACGTTCGTCCTGGCTCACTTCGCCCCCCTGGTCCCGGCCGGGAGGGCCTCGAGGATTGCCAGCGCCTCGCGGCAGTGCGCCTGGTCCTCGTCTCCGGAACGCGCGGCGAGGTTCTTCACGTCGAGGCACGCCTGCGTCGCCGCGCCGTGGCGCCCGCAGGTCCGATCCGCGAGCCGGTCGCAGGGGCGGCTGCAGCCCGTGCCTAGGAGCACGAGCGCGGCCTGGATCGCGAGAAAGACGACGATGGGGAGCGCCCGCCGCATCGCAACGATTCTCGTCGGTCGGGGAAGCCCCGTCAAGCCGGGGGTCAAGGAGTCATCACGTCGATGCGCCACACGCCGTCGGAGCCGCGCTCGAGGACCACGGGCGGGTCGGACTTCTGGGGGTCGTTGCACTTGACGAAGATCTTCATGCGGTCGGCCCCGGTGGCCACGTGACGGCAGGCGGTGAAGGCAGGATCATCGGGTGCCGTCGTGTACCTGGACACGTACTTCAAAAGGTTCGCCCAGATGCTCCGCTTGATGTCCTCCCGGTTCTTTTCCGGGAGGAACAGGGCGTAGAACTCGTCGAACCCGCCCCCTGCGTCGCCCTTCAGCGCCGCCTTGTAGGCGAGGTACAGGGTGCCCTCCGGGGTGCTGGTGTCGCCGCCGGAGACCAGCTTGCCGTCCGGGCAGGACGAGGGTACCCGTCCCATCGCCCCCGCCTCGCCCCCCTGCCCTGCCGGGGCGGGGCGAGGCGCGCCGGGCTGGACCGTGCCGGCCGCCGCCTGCGGCCCCCCGGCGGATGCCGCGGGCTCGGCCGTCGGGGGCGTATCCTTCCTGCACGCGAGGATGGAGACGATTGCGAACGCGATCGGGAGGATGCGCATCGTGTCAACTCCGGGCGGCGGCGGCCCGCGTCCGCCGCCGCGAATGAGCATCGGCCGCGGAGTCGGCCGCATGCGACGCGCATTCGGGCGGCCTCGGTCCGCCCGAATGCTACTTGAAGGTCTGCTCCTTGGCGGTCTGGAGCATCGGCTGCAGGAACGACTTCTTCAGGTTGAGCAGCCGGTCGAACTTCACGCGCTGGCGGGCGTCCGTGTACAGGGCCGTCGGCTTCTTGATGTCGCCGTCGATGAGCTGATCGGAGAAGTCGTAGAACTTCGACTTCACCGCGCCGCCGCCGGCGGGAGCCGCCCCGCCCCTGGCCTGGCCCATCGCGGGGGCCGCGAACGCGATCACCGCCAGGATCGCCAGCACCGTTCCGATGAACCGCTTCATGTCGGCCTCCTGTCTCCCGTACCCGTACCCGAGCCCGTACCCGATCCCGTACCCGAGCCCGCTCCCTATTCTACGGCACAACGGGCGCCGGTGTTCCCGCGGCCTCGGGGGCCGCACCGCCTTCGGGGGCCTTGGCGTCCGGCGTCGGGGCGGGCTCCGGCATCTTCGGCGCGTCGCGCATCTGCTTCAGGACCGGCAGCTTCGCCGCGATCGGATCGCCCGGTCCGGGCTTCGCGATCCGGACGTACTCGTCGTAGGTCGCGATCGCCTTGTTCATGTCGTTCAGCAGGGTCTCGTAGACCTTCCCCGCGCGGGAGTACAGCACGGCGCGGTCCGGATCGACCTTCATCGCGGCCTCCCAGCGCGCGACCGCCTCCTTGGGCCGGTGCAGGCCGAGCAGGCATGACCCAGACCCGATCATCGCCTCGACGTTGTCGGGCTGGAGCTTCAGGACCGCGTCGTACTGCTCGAGTGCCGCCTGGTAGTGGAGGTACTCGAGGTAGATGGCGCCGACGTTCATCCGCGCCTCGAGGTTGTCGGCGTCGATCCCGACCGCCTTCTCGAACGACGCGACCGCCTGCGGGGTCTTGCCCATCTTCATGTAGGTGAGCCCGAGGTTCGTCCACGCCTCGGTCGAGTTCGGGTCCTCCTTCAGGGCCTTCTCCTCGAGCACCCAGCGCGCGATCGAAAGCTTGTCCGCCATCAGGTTGATCAGCCCGCGGGTGTTCAGGGCCGCCACGTTCTTGGGCTGGACCATCAGGACCTTCTTGACGAAGTCCTCGGCCGTCCGCGGGTCTCCGCGGAACAGCCAGTACAGCGCGAGCGCGTTGCTCGCCGTCACGTTGTCCGGGTCCTTCACGATGACCGCGTCGAACAGCTTCTTCGCCTCGGTCTCGTACTGCGACGCCTTCGCCGCGTCACCGGACTCCTTGGCGCGCTTGGCGAGCGACAGGTAGACCTTGCCGACCGACCCCTGCGCGTCCAGGTTGCCCGGGTTCGCGGCGAGCGATCGCTCGTAGACCTTGATGGCCTCGGCCGGCTGCCCGGTCCGCTCGTACGTCATGCCGAGGTTCGCCCAGGCCTCCATGAACGCCTTGTCGCGGGCGACCGCGGCCTCGAACTCGCGCCGCGCGCCGGCGTAGTCCGGCGGGGTCTTGAAGATCGCGACGACCCCGCGCCGGAACGCGTCCTGCGCCTCGCGATCGACCCCCTCGACGTACTCCGGCTCCTTGAAGACCGCGACCTTGCGCTCGGTCAGGTCCTCGGGTTCGTCCTTCTTCTCCTCGGGCGCGGCCGCGACGGGCCCGTCCGTCTTCACCTGCCGCGCGCCGCCGCCGCACCCGGCGAGCAGGCCCGCAACGATCGACACGCACGCGAACGCCAGGAGGTACGTCCTCATTTCCCGACCTCCACGATCTTGACCTCGATGTTGCCGCGACGGAGCGACCGGATGAAGCTCGTGGACGCGAGCGTGTCCTTCTGGTGGCTCGCCTTCACCTGGTCGTCACCGGCGACCGGGAACGTGTCCTGGTTCACCTTCACCGCGTACTGGCCGCACTGCTTGGACCACGAGTTGTAGACCTTCTCCTCGTGGGCCAGCTTCAGCGCGCGCTCGAACGCCTTCAGCGACTTCGTCTCGACAGGCCGCCCGATCTCCTCGAGCACCGCCCGGTACTGGTCCTGGAAGGTCATGCACTCCATCGCCCAGTTCGAGCCCCACGGCCACTGCTTCAGCTCGAAGTCGCCGTTCTTGTACGCCTCCTGCGCCGGCTTGCAGTCCCTCTGGTTCGGCAGCGGGCAGGGGCACTCCGGGACCGGCACCTCGTAGAGCTGCTTCCAGAACTCGTGGTACAGCAGGCCGATCTTGAAGAGCGCGCCCGCGGACCAGCCGCCGGACTTGTAGGTCAGCACCGCGTCGAAGCCCTTCTCGGCGCGCTGCTGCGCCTCGGCCTTGTCGGTCAGCGCCTTCTTCAGCCTGGCCGCGTCCAGGGTGGACGGGATGTTGATCGCGTTGAAGTCGTCGTACAGGTAGTCGGCCAGCTCGAACGCCGACTGGGCCGCGTACTGCTTGGCGTTCTTGACCGCGTCCGCGTTGTCGCCGAGCTTCCCGAACAGCTCGATGGCCTTCCCGAACTGGACCACGACCGCCTTTCGGTTCGCGACCTTGTCCACCTTCTTCAGCGCGGCGCCGGCGCGCGCGTACGCCTCGATCGCCAGGTCCGGCGCCTTGTACGGCCGCTTGAGCCACGCCTGGTAGTGGTCGTGCGCGCGCCTCAGGGCGTCGCCCTTCTCCATCGCCTCGTACGCCAGCCCGATGCGCAGGTCGATCTTCGGCGTCTCCGGGTTGGCCGGGAACAGCTTCAGGAAGACCTGGTAGGTGCCGATCGCCTCCTTGTACTCGCCGAGCGCCTCGCGGATCAGTCCCGCGTTCTGGAGCGCGTTCGCCATCTGCTCCTGGAGCTTGGCGTACTGCTCCTTCTTCTCCTTGTCGTCGCCGGTCGGCTCCTTCGTCGTCTTGAACTGCTCCATCTGCTCGAACGAGTCCGCGGCCTTGTCGAAGAGCGTCTGGCTCTCGTAGATGAGGCCGATGGTGTAGAGCGCGGTCGGCGCCATCTCGGACTTCGGGTACTCCTTCATCACGCGCTGGTACGTCTTGACGGCCAGATCGACGTTCTTCTGGCCCTCGTACAGGGCCGCCACGTTGTACAGCGCCTTCGCCGCGGTCTCGTCGTCGCGCTCCGCCTTGGCGAGGTCCACGACGCGCATCGCCTCCTTGATCGCCTGGTCGTACTCGCGGCTCTCCGTGAGCATCGACGCGTTCTCGGTGATCGCGATCGCGACGATCTTCTTCAGCTCCTTCTCGGTCTTGACCGTGAAGTTCCTGGCCGCGATCAGGCGCTTTGCCCACTCCTCGACCTTGGGCCACTGCTTCAGCCGCTGGTAGCAGTCGAGCAGCGTGAAGACCGCGTACGCCGCGAACTTCGAGGCCGGGTCGTAGTCGAACAGGGTCTTCAGCCGGCTGACCGCGTCCTGGAACTTGCCGTGCCGGTAGAAGACCTGCGCCGCGATGTACATGATCTCCGGGATCTTCTCGCCGCGCTGCGGGTTCTTCTTGCGGACGTCCGGGTCCTTGATCAGCGCCGTCAGCAGCTCGACGTACTTGTCGGCCGCGCGGACGTACTCCGTCTCCAGCTCGTGCAGCGGGGTCTCCGGGATCGGCGCGTCGAGCTTCTTCGGGTCCACCTTGACGACCTCGATGCCGCTCCCCTTCTTCGATCGCTCTTGCAGGCCCGCCGCGACCATCATCTCCTCGTAGCAGTAGATCGCGCCGAGCGCCGCGTCCTCGACGTGCTCGCCCTTGGTGTCGCGCTCGATGACGCGCTTGTACTGCTCGGCCGCCGCCTTGAAGTCCTTGATCTGGTCGTACAGGATCTCGGCGTAGTAGAAGTTCACGATGTACGCGTTCTTCGACTCCGCGAACCGCGTCAGGTAGATCGCGTACTTGTCCGCCGCCTTCCGGTACAGGTCCGCCTTGGTCAGGCGCTGCGCCTCGCGGTGGTAGAGGTTCGCCAGGAACAGGACGTGCTCCTCGCAGAGCGCGTTCGCCGCCTCGACGGAGTCCTCGGTCGCCTGGTTCACCGTCATCCACGTGCCGTTCGGCTTGAAGTACTCGAGGGTCTCGAGCGTGACCTCGTCGAGCTTCGGCGTGTCGTTGGTCTTCTTGTAGATGCCGAGGATGATCTTGAAGTACTCCGGGATGTTGGTGGAGTTCTTCTCGCGCTCGATGAAGTGCCGGAACAGCGCGATCGCGTAGAGGTCCTTGTCCTGGCCCACGTAGAGGTCGCCCAGCGAGCGCAGCTTCTTGTACGCGGCATCCTCGGGCAGCACCTTCACGAAGTAGTCGCGCGCGTGGATCCACCCATCGTCGATCTCGGCGTACGTGACGACGAGGTCGTTCAACGCCTGGTTCCGGAACTCGATCACGCCCTTGCCCTGGCCCTTGGACACCTGGGCCACGACCTTCTTGAAGGTGTCGATCGCCTGGTCGAACTCGTGGAGGTTGAAGTAGACCCACCCGAGCTTGTACAGGGCGTAGTTGAACATCGACGACTTCGGGTGGTTGTTGATGATCTTCTCGTAGTTGGTCTTCGCGTAGTACAGGCTGTTGTTCTCGAAGTAGTACTCGGCCATCGCGAGGTGCGCCTCGGCGATGAACCGCGACTTCGGGTGGTCCTGCACCAGCCGGTTCAGGTAGTCCGCGCCCTCCTTCTGGAGCGGGGGGTCCCTCTTCGCCTTGCCTTCCTTCAGCGCGCCCTTGCCCAGGTAGTAGACGACCTCGTCGATGCGGACGTAGTTCGGGAACTCGCGCAGCACCTTGCGGTAGTACTCGAGCGAGGTCGAGTAGTCCTCGACCGGCTCCGGCGGCTGCTCCGACATGCGGCCGGCCTGGAACTCGTCCAATGCCTTCTCGTAGTCCTTCCGCTTCTGGAGGTACTGGTAGAGGCCCTCCTCCCAGTGCGCCTCGGCGAGCCGGAAATAGACCTCGGCCTTGTTCTCGTAGTAGGGGTTTTTCAGAAGCTGCTGCAGCTTCTCGATCTGCTGTTGCCGGACGGCCGAGATCTGGCGGAGCTTCTCGGCGACCGCCTCGGTGAGCTGCGTCTCGTACTGCTCCAGGGTGTACTTCCCGGAGCGGACCTGGCCCGGCTGCGCTCCCGTGACCGGGGCGGCGGGGGCCGCGGTCGGCTGGTCCGGCTGCCTGCCGGCGGGGGCCGGCGCCTTCCCGGCGGGCTGCGCCAGCGCGGTGCCGGCGAACAGGATGGCCAACGTGAAGAACCCGAACGTCCGTCTCATCGAGGACCTCGCGTCACGGTGAGAGCGCTTGCTGCCGCGCGCCCTCGGGCCGCGGCGTTCAGGCCGCCGCGGTCCGCCCCGCATCGAACGGGACGGGCGCGCGGCAGCGGAGCTACTCCGTCAGGCACTGGCTCGACAGCATCGACCGGTAGTACGGGACCTCGTCGCCCCAGTACTCGCCCTGGAACGGCCACACCATGGTGTCGCCGCCGATGATCGCGGGGTTGCCGCCGCGGACCTTGGCCGGACCGGTCTCCTCGCCCTCGGCCTCGCCGACCATGCGGCGCGTCTCCTCGGTCATCTTCTCGATCGCGGCCGCGTTGATGTCGACCTCGATCTCGGTCTGCCGCACCTGGGCGTCGCCCATCCCGGCGTCCAGCTCCTTCAGGATCTGCTGCACCTTGACGCCGCACTCGAACACGCGATCCTTGCGCAGGACGGCCAGCTTCACGATCATCTCGGCCGCGAACTGCCCGAGCTTCCCCTGGTGCTTCTGGATCTCGGCCGTCTCCTTCTCGATCTGCCGGATGGTCCGATAGACGTTGTAGAACTCCACGTTCGAGAGGATCGGGTACGAGATCTCGCGCGGCAGCATCGCCTGGGTCGCGCGGTCCGCGTTCAGCGACGCCACGAAGCTCGCGTAGAACTCGTCCGGCGACTTCTGGGCGTTGATGAACCGCTTCAGCGAATCCATGAACACGCCGACCTCGCGGTCGAACCGGTCGAGCGCCTTCTTCGCCTGCTCGTAGCGGCAGAGGTCCGCGAACACGCGCGCCTCGAGGATCCACAGCTCCGGGTAGAACGTGCGCTTGAAGTACGGCGAGTGCAGCGCGTGGAACGCCCCGAGCGCGCGGCTGTAGTCGCCCTTCATCAGGTAGGTCCACGCCATCTCGTAGAACACCACCGGCGCGCGCACCGAGTCGCGCGGCACCTTGCGGTAGTAGAAGATGGCCGCGTCGTGGTTCTGCGCCTCGTAGGCGACGCGCGCGAGCGCCATGTGCGCCAGGTCCTCGACCGCCGGGTCCGTGCCGCGGTTACGGTCCGCGGCCATGATCGCGCCCTGGATGGACTCGACGGCGGACTTGAACATCTTGTATCGGACCTGCACGAGGCCCTGGAGGTACAGCGACTTCGCCTTGTCCGGGGCGTCGTCCGAGACCGCCTCGAAGTGCTTGAGCGCGCGCTGGTAGTTGCCGTAGTCGTAGAAGAACTCGCCCAGCACGTAGTTGAACTCGTCCTGGAAGGACTGGCTGTAGCCGGTCAGCGAGAACTTCGTGAGCTGCTCGAGGTCCGGCGGGTTGTAGATGATCTCCTTGCGGAGCTTGCGCAGCTCCAGGAACGCCTCCTTGAAGAACGGCCGGTCCGGGCCTTCCAGCAGGACCTCGACGAGCAGCTTGGCCGCGGACTGGTACAGGTGGGCGTTGGCCATGGCCTTCGCCTGGCCGTACTTGGAGTTGTAGAACTCCTCGGTGCCCGGGGCGAAGTTCCCGTCCGTCACGAACTTCTGGAACGTCTCGACCGCGGCGACCCAGCGGCCCTCGTCGGCCAGGGACAGGCCGCGCCGCATGACGCCGCGCGCGTACGCCTTGCGCCGCGCCTCCTCGGCCTTCTGCTGCTCCTCGGCGAGCCGGCGCGCCTCCTCGGCCTGCCGCTGCTCCTCCGCCCGGATCTCCTCCGGGGTCTTCTCGCGAGGCGGCTCGACGGGCTTCACCACGGCCGGCGACGGGGCCCCGGCAACTCCCGTCCCCGTCCCCGCGCCCGTACCCGCCGCCTTCGCCCCGTACTTGTTCTTGGATTCGAGCATCCACTTGATCACGCCGTCCGGCACCCCGGCCTTCTTCAGCTCCAGGATGTCCTGGATCTTCAGGTCGAACGCGGTCTGGTCCTTCTCGATGGCCTTGATGATCTCGGGCTCGGGGATCCCGAGCTTCGCGAGCGTCATCACCTCTTCCTTGGTGATCGCGCGCGCGTCTCCGGCCGCCAGCATCGCCACCGCGACTGCCAGGGTCCCGAGCAGCGTCAGCTTCTTCATGTCCTCACCCCGCCTCGTGGATTACGGTCCATCGCCCGGCAACCTTCCAGCGGCCTACTGCGGGGCCTTCGTGAACACCGAGAACCCGAGCGTGATCTCCGCCATCTGGCGCGCGCCGCTGCTCGCCTGGTCGTTGATCGCCGAGTCGTCGGCCGGGTACAGGTAGTGCCGGTAGTCCGCGCGAAGGGCCAGCATGTCGTTCAGGAAGAAGCGGAAGCCCAGGCCGACGTTGCCCATGACCGAGACCTTGCGCGCGTCCACGTCGCCGTTGAAGTCGTGGAGGCGGGTCCCCATGGCGCCGATGCCGACCAGGACGCCCAGGTCGAAGCTGGTCAGCTTCGACGTGAACACCGCGAGCTTCCCGTGGAACGGCGTCCACACGGCGTTCAGCCCCGCGTACCACTCGACCGACTGGGGGATGCCCGCGTTCTGCACCCCCTTGAAGTTGTCGAGCACGAACGACTTCAGCTTCGTGGCCTGCGTGATGACGTAGGCCCCGGAGAACTCGAGTGCGAGCTGCTCCATGAAGTAGTAGTCGTACCGCAGCCCGACCGGGAAGTAGTTCCAGAAGCTGTCGTTCGGGGCCATGCCGGCGAGGAGGCCGAACTCGTGGCGGCCGTCCTTCTCGAACAGGCGCTTCTCGATCACCTTGACGTCGCGTTCCTTGCCCCAGACCTTGTCCAGTTCCTTGTCCAGGGGGGTGCGCTCGTCACCGACGGCCGGCGCGGCCATGCTGATGGCGACGATGCACAGCAGCGACCGCAACGCCCAACGTCCAAACATAGTAGCCCCTCCAAGTTTCCTGCCCGCTCCAGGTTTCCAACCCATTCCACGTTTCAGGCGCGCAACGGGCGCGCCGCGATTCCAAGGCCGACGCGCGTACGCGCCGTCACTTCCCGTGCGTCACTTGCCCACGCACTGGCTCGGCACCGGCTTCATCATCCCGGGGACCTGCTCGCAGATCCCCTCCCAGCACAGGCCGGCCTTGCCGCACGGCGTCAGGTTCGCCGCCACCGTGCCGCCGCCGCAGACGCCGGCCGCGCAGGCCGCGTCCTTCCGGCAGGGGTTCGACGGGTCGCTGCACGACCCCCCGTCCAGCGGGCGGTGCTCGCAGGTCCCGGCGTCGTTGCACTTGTCGTCCGTGCAGGGGTTGTTGTCCGTCTCGCACGGGTTGTCCTTCTTGGCGGGCGTGAAGTTCTCGCACTTGCCGGTGCCAGGGGTGCAGGTCGTCGCGTCCGTGCAGGAGTTCCCGTCGTCGCACTGCTTGCCGTCCTGGGCCGCGTCCGGGGTGCCGCCGACGCAGTTGCCGTCGTCCGCGTCGCACTTCTCGCCGGTGGTGCAGACGTTGCCGTCGTCGCACGCCTGGTCCTTCTTCCTGCCCGCGCAGGGGCCCGCCGGCTTGACGGCCGAGGCCAGCTCGCCGCCGCAATAGCCGAGCACGCACGTGTCCTTGCCCGTGCAGGTCTGCTCGTCGCCGCAGGTGGCCCCGTCCACCGCCTCGGCCGCGCGGCAGACCTTGACCTCGTCGTCGCAGACCGCCGTCGCGCAGGAGTGGATCTGCGCGTCGTACCAGGAACAGGACGCGAGGCGCGGCCCGAGCCACGCGCAGTCCGCGTCCGTGGAGCACGGGATGCGGACCGCGAGCCGGTGGTCGAGGTTGTTGACGCCGCCGACGTCGGAGCCGGACCACACCTTCAGGAAGACGTCGGTCTGGTCGTCGGTCAGCTTGTTGTTGTCCTTGGACATCCTGAAGGTGCCGTCGAGCCCGAGGACCGCCCCCTTGGGGACACGGCTGTCCTTGAGCGCGGGGACCTCCACGCCGACCTTCCACGACCCGGCGAGGGTGTGGCGGATCTTCAGCATGGCCTCCTTCAACGCGGATTCGAGGGCGGACGCGTCGTCGCGCGCCAGGTCCTGGGCGTTCACGAACACGTACTGGCCGCCGGTCAGGCACGCCAGCTCCTGCTGGCGCGCGTCGTGCCGGCGGTAGCCCTGGGCCTGGAAGTGAACGAAGCTGACGTGGACCACCGGGATCCTCGGATCGGTCTTGCGGGCCTCGATGTCCGCGAGGATCGCGTCGCGCACGGCCTTGTAGCCCGCGGCCGAGCAGATGGCCTGGGTGGCCACGCTGCCGGGCTTGGTCGAGCTGGTGGAGGCGATGAGCACGGATTCGCGCAGGTCGGCCGAATCGGCGGCGCACGTGTCCGGGCCGTCGCCGATCACCACGACGTGGCGGACCTCGGTCCGCACCTTCTTCATGAACTCGTAGACGTCGAGGACCGAGGCCCACAGCGGCGTGCGGCCCTTGACGTCGGTGCCCGCCTGGAGCTTGTCGAACGCGGACGCCTCGCCCGCGTACTCCTTGAAGATCAGGTCGCGGAACGTGCCGAAGCACTGGTCGCGGATCTCGTCCTCGGTCGCCAGGTTGTCCGGGTTCGCGCAGACCGCCTTGGCGCCGCCTTCCTGCTCGTTGAACTTGAAGACGAGCGCCTCCTCGCTGGGGTTGAGGTTCTGGAAGAACTCGCGCACCGCGGACAGGCGGACGTTGTCGGGGTCGGAGCCGTGGTCCTTCAGCGCGGTGAGGTCCACGGCCTTGGAGTCGAGCTTGACCTCGGCGTCCGTGACCCGGTCCACGTACCCCTTCATGCTGCCGGACTGGTCCACCAGCACGGACACGCCCATGCGGCCGGTCTCGCGGAGCGGGCGGGGGTAGTAGCCGCCCTCCTGCGCGTACCTGCCCTCGTAGCGAACGAAGGCCGGCGCCACCCTCGTGCCCGCGTCCACCTCGGTGCACGTCGCGAGGTTCGGGTCCGGGTACGCCTCCATGCACCTCAGCTCGACCTCGAACAGCGCCGGGAAGACGGTCGGGTCGGGCGTGCCCTCGCGCGCCTCCTCGAGCCGGAAGCGGCTGCCGCCCTGGCTCGGCTTCACGATGTCCCCGGGCCGCATCGAAACGTCCCTGTCCGGATCGCTGCTCTGCTGGTCCTTCTTCTCGGTCCCGAGCAGGTTCATCGTGAGGATGAGCCCGTCGGGGGAGCCGCTCGGGTCGCACATCGGAACGAGGTCGCCGTTCTCGTCCTTCACCGCCGGCACCGCGGACACGATCTCGAGGCCGCCTTCCTGTCCCCGGAACTGGAACGTCGTCCCGATCGGGTACCAGTGGTAGTTGCAGGCGACAGCGATCAACGCGAGCACGCCGCCGGCCACGAGCACGACGCCGACCCGCCTGCGCCGAAGGGAGCGCCTCATCATCTTACCCCGCTGCAATGAAACGAGCACAACGAGGCGGGACATGGGGCGCCCGCCGTCGCGCGCTAGTAAACCTTGTCGGCAGAACAAAAGTCAATAGGTTTTCCCCCTGTCTCGGCGTGCGATCGGGGGCGGGCGCGGCCCGCCCCGAGCGCCTGCCGCCCGTACCCGTACCCGTACCCGAGCCCGAGCCCGCATTGCGGCCGTCCCCGCCCTGCCCCCGCCCGCTCCGGCCTCGGGCCGCGCACGCACAGCGAGGTCGCGGCGTAACGCGGGACGCCCTCGCGGCGCGGCCCGCCCCGAAGGAATTGGCCGGCCGGCGCGGGCGGGGGGTCTCCCGGAAGGGACTGTGCACAGGTGCCGCCGGGTCCCTTGCCCCTGCCCCTGCCCGTACCCGAGCCCGAGCCCGTACCCCGTGCCCGTTTCACCTGTCAGTACGCGGTGGAACGAATGCTCATGGAGGAGGTATCGACCTCGGCGAGGAACCCCGACCCTGCGTCGAACACCCAGAGGGACGCCCCGAGCACGAACGCCCCCACCGGCACGCCGCCGATCGACACGACGTCGGGCACGTGGCCCGACAGGACCGTGAACGACAGCTCGGTGTCGCGGCTCTCGGGGATGACGCTGGAGACGAACTCGGCGCTGGTCTCGCAGGGGGGGAACAGGCGGAACCTGAACGCCACGTTGGCGAAGTCGAGCCACGCCACGTCCGGGGCGTCCGGGAGCGGCGGGCACGCGGCGAGCTTCGTGCCCTCCACCGGGAGCGAGGTCCTCGCGCGGGCCGTGAAGCCGGGGCCGGCGTCGGGCCGCTGGACGCACCCGCCGTCCGGCCCCGCGGCCAGGTTGTGGAGGAAGCCGGAGCGCGTCCCGACCACGGTCCAGGAGTCCGCGGCCCGGACCTCGTACGGGATCGCCCCCCCGAGGCAGGCGGCCGGGTCCGGGAGGGGCGCGCCGCCCGCAAGCGACTCGACGGTCAGGGCGCCGGACGCGACCCGCGCGACGCGGAACTCGAGCGGGACCCCGGCGGGGGCCGCGCACTCGGGACGGACCGCGGGGAGCAGGACGAGGAGGTCGCCCGGCTCGACGCCCGCGTCGCAGAAGCGCGCGGAGGGATCGGCGAAACGGCCGGCGGTGCCCGCGAAGAAGCCCGAGGCGGAGGCGGCGCCCGGGAGGCGGCCCTCGTACGTGACGCGCCACGTCTCGGTCAGTTCCACGAGCGGGTTCCCGTTGAACACGACGCCGTAGTACGAGTACCGGCCGGTGCCCGGCACGAGCGACACCACGGACGGGCCGAAGGAGGCGTGCTCCGGGTGCAGGGAGGCGCCGCGGTCGAAGGCGATGCCGGCGACGCGGAGGTCCGGGGCGGTGGCGGCGCTGGGGACGGTCGAATCGGCCTCCCCGACCCTGTGCTGCTCCGCGCCGGCCTCCGTGACGACCGCGCGCACGATCTGGCCGGACGAGAGGGTGACGAAGGCGCGGGACCCGGTGGTGGCGGTGGTCATCACCGCCTCGGTCGCGCCGGCGTTCAGCAGGACGTCGCGGAAGCCGAGCCGCGCGAGCAGCGGGTTCGGGAAGGGCGCGCCGGGCCCGTTCACGTCGACCCGCGCGAGCGGGGACGTGCGCAGGACCACGATCCCGTCCGGGGCGGACATGGGCACATAGACGATCGCGCCGTCCGGGGAGACGGCCGGGCGGCCCGCCACGCGCCGAGGCCGTTCCGCCTCGAGCGGCCATGCGCGGCCGTAGCAGTCCGGGTCGCCGCCGAAGTCGGTCAGCCCGTCGCCGTCGTCGTCCAGGCCGTTGCCGCACTGGGGGACCGGGACGAGCAGGAACTCCGAGATCGGGCAGTTCGGGTCGTCCGCGTCGGTCAGCCCGTCGCCGTCCTCGTCCACGAGGTTCGCGCACGGGTCGGCCGCGTCGGGCGCCTCGGAGTCGTCGTCGGGCCCGGAGCAGCCCGGGTCGGCCGCGTCGGTCTTGCCGTCCCCGTCGTTGTCGAGCCCGTCCGAGCACGCGGGGACGATGCCCGCGCGCTCCTCGGCCCCGGTCGCGAGGTCGAGGCGGGTCAGCCAGCCCGCGGGGTTGCCGGGCATCGGCGTGTGCGTGATCCAGGCAGCCGTCCCGTCGCCCGAGACCGCGACGTGGCGCGGCCGGCCGGTGACCGGGAGGAACGCGAGGTCGTCCGCGCCCGTCCGGCCGAAGCCTGCGAACGGGACCGACACCACGCCGGGCGGTTCCGCGCAGGCCACGATCAGCGAGCCGGCCAGGGGACCGGCCGCGGCGACCTCCATCGCCTCGGCGCGGCAGGGGATCGCCTGCGGCGCGGTCGCGAGCGTTCCGGGGTCCAGGCGCCGGACCTCGCGCGGGCCGCGGAGCAGCGAATAGACGCCGGTCGAGTCCGGTGACGCGGCGACCGCGACGATGTCGTCGCCCACGGGCGCGGAGGTGAACCCGGGGACGAAGGGGTCGGCGTCCCGGTGCGCGCCGGACGAGGCGCTCATGATCGACAGGCCGCCGACGTCGGCGTCCGCGACCCAGATCGTGACCCGGCCGGTGCACCCGGCGATCGGGAGGGGCGCGCCCGTGACGTCGGCGCACGTCGCCGTGATGTCCACTGCGCGGTGCACAACGCGGGTCGGGAACTCGGTGGGCTCCGCGCAGGCGGCGAGCGCGGCGAGCGCGGCGACCCCCCCGACGAGCGGCGAGGCGTTCCTCATCATCGCTACCTCACCCTCGCGATCTCGGTGTGGAAGGTCGGGCTCCCGGGCTCGAGGTCCACGACGGAGAGCGCGGCCTCCTCGAACAGGGCGATCCAGGCGCGGCGGCCGGTGCCGCCGGCCGCGGAGGTGATCGCGATGCCGTAGGGGCCGTCCCCGATCGGGATCCGGTCCGTGACGCTCATGGAGAGGGTATCGACGGCGTACAGCCCGTCGCGGGCGAAGTCGGTCACATAGACCGTGTCCTGCCCGGGCACGGCGCCGGGGACCACGGCCACGCCCGCGGGGCCGCCGTACAGCGCGATCAGGCCGCGGAGCGAGGGGCGGCCGTCCTCGGGGGCGATGTCGAAGACAGCGAGCGAGTTCGGGGATCGGAGGGCCGCGTAGAGCCGGCGGCCGTCGGGCGAGGTGGCGATCCCGCGCCAGTAGTCCCCGGTCGACGAGATCTGCGGGATGACGACGGGCTCCACGGCCTCGGCGCGGAGCGTGCCGTCCGCGGCCCTGGCGACCTCGACCACGTGGATGGTGTTGCTGAACCGGGTGGTCACGTACACGATGCGTCGGCCGCCCACGAGGGGGCCTTCCGTGATCGAGTGGACGCCGCTCGACAGGGGGACCGCCGTGACCAGGGCGGGCCTGCCGCCCGCGCCGATCGAGAGCACGTAGAGGTCGCCGCCGCGGATGCTGCCGACGTACAGGAGGGGCGCGTCCGGGTCCACGCCGGCCCCGACCGCGAGCGCGTACGGGTCGGCGGCCTCGAGCGTGCCGTAGCGCTCGGTGGGGTCCTCCCAGCCGAGGTCGAGCGTGTGGTCGTCGTCGCAGCGCGACCCGCCTTCCGGGGCGGTGACGCAGGAGATCGTGGCCGCGCCGCCGGACCCGCGGCCGACCGTGAACCACTGGAGCCGGTCGCCGTCGCGCACGGCCACGTAGCCCGCGGTCGTGTCGCCGGTCTTCACGAACGCCATCTCGCCGGCGAACGAGCCGACGACCGCGGCGCCGCCGGTCCCGAGGACGGGATCGTCGAGGGACAGGACGCGCGGCGGCTCCGTCGGGGCGGCCTTGCCGGCGACCGCGGATACGCTGACCGGGATGATCGACCCGCCGTTGAAGGCCGCGTCGAAGTTGGAGGACACCACGTAGACGACGTCGCCGGCCGGATCGACGGCCACGGAGATCGGCCACTGCAGCTCGCCGCGGTCGGGCGGCAGGCCGCGTGGCGAGCCGGCGCACGCGGCGAACGCGAGGAGCAACGCGATGCAGGTACGAGTCACCCGGGCCTCCGAAAGCGGGCGGAGTCTAGCACAGATCGGGCGGGCCGCGACCGTCACCCGGCACCGCTGCGTCCCGCGAACGGGTTGACGATCCTCACCCCGTCCACGACCTGGTCGTGCGCCAGGTCCTCCGAGTAGACGCGCCGGCAGCCGGCGACCGCGGCGCTCTTCACGATCAACGCATCCCAGAAGGACAGCCCGTGGATGATGTGGAGGTCGATCGCGCCGAGCACGACGTCGGCGTCGATCTGGACCACCGGCAGTTCCCCGATCTTCACGACCTGGGCGCGCGCGGCCGGGGCAGGGACCCCCATCTTGCGGGTGAGCACGGAGAAGTACTCCTGCATGACCTGCGTCGACACGCACCCCTGCCGCGCCCCGAATGCCTTCCGGATCAGCTCCCTTGCGCGCCGGCGTTTGCCGGGGCTCGATGCGTCCGCCGCATGGACCAGGACGTTCGTGTCCAGGAAGAACCTACCTTCGCTCATGGAGTTCCTCGCGCCTCCAACCACGGTTGTCGAGCCGGCCTCCTGCGTCGTCCATCAGGGCGAAAAGGTCGTCCGCCGGCGAGGTGTCGGGGCGCGCGGACGTGATCGCGCGCAGGTAGTCGCGGAACAGCTCGTTGAGGCTCTTGCCCTGGCGCCGAGCCACCTCGCGCGCCTTGTGCAGGAGGTCCGAGTCCGCCGACAGCGTAACGTTCACGGCCGTCTCCCGAAGACACGATGGACACATGTTACGTGCGCACTGCATCGGTGTCAACGCCCCTGTCGTGGCCCAAATCGTCGGGCCTCCTTGCCGTTGGGCGGCGGCGTGGCCGGCTTGTTTCGTGGATCTGGCGCGCTGCGCGCCGTCCGATAGCGCTGCTATCGGCCGGTGCTCGCGTCCGCCGCCTTCGGCGGCCGCCACCTCCGCGAAACCGCTCGGCCATCCGCTCGCCCCCGGCTGCGTCGGACCGACGATTTGGGCGTGGTGGACGCCCTCCCGAGTCAGTTATCGGTCCGACCGGGGATTTGTTCCGGGAGCACGGGACGCAGCGAAGTCGCGCGGCCGGCAGGCGTCAACCCTCGCCGCCCAGCCCCAGCGCGGCCTGGGCGGCGGCGACGCGGGCGACCGGGACGCGGTACGGGGAGCAGGACACGTAGGTCAGGCCGATCTCGTGGCACTTGTAGACGGAATGGGGCTCGCCGCCGTGCTCGCCGCAGATGCCGAGCTTGATCTGCGGCCGCGCCTGCCGGCCGCGCTCGACCGCGAGGCGCACCATCTCGGCGATCCCGTCGTCGAGCGACACGAACGGGTCGGTCTTCAGGATGCCCTTCTCGTTCGACAGGTAGACCGGCATGAACTTGCCGTAGTCGTCGCGGGACATGCCGAAGCCCATCTGGGTCAGGTCGTTCGTGCCGAAGCTGAAGAACTCCGCCACCTCCGCGATCTGGTTCGCCATCACGGCCGCGCGCGGGACCTCGATCATGGTGCCGACCAGGTAGTCGACCTTCATGCCCTTGGCCGCGAAGACCTCCTCCGCGACCCGCCGGACGATCGCGGCCTGGTCGCGCAGCTCGTTCACGTGGCCGACCAGCGGGATCATGACCTCGGGGTGCACGTCCGTGCCCTCGGCCTTCACGTCGCACGCGGCCTCGAAGATCGCGCGCGCCTGCATCTCCGTGATCTCGGGGTACGTGATGCCGAGGCGGCAGCCGCGGTGGCCGAGCATCGGGTTGAACTCGTGCAGATCCTCGATCCGGCGGCGGATCCGCTCCACCGGGATGCCGGTCCTGGCCGAGAAGTCCGCCTGCTTCGCGTCCTCGTGCGGCAGGAACTCGTGGAGCGGCGGGTCGAGCGTGCGGATCGTCACCGGCCGCCCCTCCATCGCCTTGAAGATCCCGTGGAAGTCGGCGCGCTGGAGCGGCAGCAGCTCGTCGAGCGCGCGGCGGCGGTCCGCCTCGTTCTCGGCCATGATCATCTTGCGCATCGACGTGATGCGGTCGCCCTCGAAGAACATGTGCTCGGTGCGGCACAGGCCGATCCCCTGCGCGCCGAACGCCACGGCCAGCGCGGCCTCGCCCGGGGCGTCCGCGTTCGTCCGCACGCCGAGCTTCGCGTGCTTGTCCGCGAGCGCCATCAGCTTCGCGAACCGCCGGCAGTCCGGCGCGTCCTCCGCCTTGAGCGTCCTGTCCTTCAGGACCTGGAGCACCTCGGACGGCGCGCTCCGGATCCGGCCCAGGAACACGTCGCCCGTGGACCCGTCCAGCGAGATCCAGTCGCCCTCCTTCAGCGCGTGCGGGCCGATCTGCATCGCGCGCGCCTTGTAGTCCACGTCGATCGCGCCGCACCCGGCCACGCACACCTTGCCGCGCTGGCGCGCCACCAGCGCCGCGTGCGACGTCATGCCGCCGCGCGCGGTCAGGATGCCCTCGGCCGCCTCCATGCCCTTGATGTCCTCGGGCGAGGTCTCGATGCGCACCAGGATCGTCTGCGCGAGCACCTTCTTCCCGTGCTGGTCGGTCGTGGCCCACTCGTCGCGCTTCGCCGCCATCTCGTCGCTGAAGAACACGATCCGGCCGGATGCGGCGCCGGGGCCCGCGTTCAGCCCCCTTGCCACGCAGCGGCCTTCCTTCACGGCCGACGCGCGCGCCGCGGGATCGAAGATCGGCCGCAGCAGGTACGTGACGCCGTCCGCCTCGACGTGCCCGAGCACCTTGCTCTCGGTCGTCAGCCCGGACTCGAGCATCTCGACGCCGATGCGGATCGCGGCCAGCGGCGTGGACTTGCCGTCGCGGCACTGCAGGAAGTACAGCTTCCCCTTCTCGATCGTGAACTCGAGGTCCTGCATCCAGCCGTAGTGCTTCTCCAGGACGTCCTTGGTGGCGAGCAGGTCGGCGTACGCCTTCGGCATCACCTTCTGAAGCTCGGCGATCTTCAGGGGCGTGCGGATGCCGGCGACCACGTCCTCGCCCTGGGCGTTCATCAGGAACTCGCCCGTGAACACGTCCTCGCCGGTGCCCGGGTCGCGCGTGAAGCAGACGCCCGTGCCGCTGTCGTCGCCCATGTTCCCGAAGACCATGGTCTGGACGTTCACGCCGGTGCCCCAGTCGTCCGGGATGCGGTAGAGCCTGCGGTACTCGATCGCGCGCTCGTTCATCCAGCTCTGGAACACCGCGCCGATCGCGAGGCGGAGCTGCTCGCCCGGCTCGGCCGGGAACGGCTTGCCCGTCGCCCTCAGGACGATCGCCTTGGACCGCTCGACCACGGTCGAAAGCTCCGCCTCGGTCAGCTCGGTGTCGAGCTTCCTGCCCGCCGCGTGCTTGACCTCGTCCAGGATGACCTCGAACGGGTCGTGCTCGCCCTTCGGCGGCTTCATGCCCAGGACGACGTCGCCGAACATCTTGATGAAGCGCCGGTAGCTGTCGAGCGCGAAGCGGCGGTTGCCGGTCAGGCCCGCCAGCGCCTCGAACGTCCTGTCGTTCAGGCCGAGGTTCAGCACCGTGTCCATCATCCCCGGCATGGACGCGCGCGCGCCCGACCGCACCGACACCAGCAGCGGGTTCGTCTCGTCGCCGAAGCCCTTGCCGGTCGCCTTCTCGAGCCACGCGATCGCGTCCCGGACCTGGGCCTCCAGCTCCTCGGGGAAACGGCCCCCGTTGTTCATGCAGAAGACGCACGTCTCGGTCGTGATGGTGAACCCGGGGGGCACGGGCAGCCCGATCTTCGACATCTCGTGCAGGTTCGCGCCCTTCCCGCCGAGCAGGTTGCGCTGCTCCTTGTCGCCCTCCGCCAGCTCCTTCGAGAACCGGAATACGTACTTCGTCATCGTCGTGGCTCCTATCGGGTCGATATCCTCGAGAAATCCGCAAACCAGTCGAACAGCGCGAACACCCGTGCCAGCACCGCCACGCGCGCCAGCCGCTTCGACGGGTCCTCCTCGATCAGGACCGGCACGCCGTCACGGCCCGTGCCGAAGAAGCGCGCCAGCGGGTCCTTGAAGGAATACAGCGCCGAGAGCAGCTCCCCGTACGCGCCCGACTCGCGCGCGTGGTGGTATGCGCCGAGCGCGGCCAGGCGCGCCGCCTCGACGTTCCGCTCCAGGTCCACCGCGAGCCGCGCGGAGTGGTCCGCGTCCGTCTCGAGGAGCCCTTCCGCCGCGGCCGCGTCACGCCAGCCCGGCAGCTTGTCGTCGGCCTGCTTCAGGATGTTGCCGACGCGCTTGAACACGCTGTCGAGGAAGTCGCGGAACCCCTCGGTCCCCTTGGCGAAGTCGCGCAACGCGCCCGCCATCGCCACCAGCTCGGCCGGGCGCACGTCCGCGTACCGGGCCAGCAGGGCGTTCGCGAAGTCCGACGGCACGTCGTGGTCGGTCGTGAGGATGCCGTGGAACCGCTCGCCCACGAACGCGAGGACCGCGTCGAGCGCCGCCGCGTCCTTGCACGCGCCCTCGAACAGCGACTTCACGGTGACGGCCGGCCACGCGCGGGCGACCAGGATCTTCAGGAGGCCGATCGCCTGCCGCCGCAGGGCGAGCGGGTCCCTGGACCCCGACGGGATCGCTCCGACGTCGAAGCAGGTCGCGATGCTGTCGACGCGGTCCGCCACGGCCACGACCGCCCCGGCGGCGCCCGCCGGCAGCGCGTCCCCCGCGAACCGCGGCAGGTAGTGCTCCGCGATCGCGACCGCGACCTCCTCCGGCCCGCCCTGCGCGCGGGCGTAGTACGTTCCCATCACGCCCTGGAGGTCCGGGAACTCGCCCACGACCGACGACATCAGGTCGGCCTTGCAGAGGGCCGCGGTGCGCCGTGCGTGGCCGTTCACGTCCGCGCCGAGACCGGCCGCGTCCGCGATCCGCGCGGACAGCGCCGCGACGCGCACCGCCTTCTCGGCCATGTCCCCGGCGCCCTTCAGGAACAGGCGCTCGGGCAGACGCGCCGCCATCGCGTCGATCCCCGCCTTCAGGTCGTGCTGGTGGAAGAAGCGCGCGTCGTACAGCCGCGCGGCCAGAACGCGCTCGTTGCCGCGGATCACGACCGCCATGTCGCGCGCCGCAGTGTTGCTGACCACGCCGAACGCGTTCACGAGCCTGCCGTCCGCGCCCTCGACCGCGAAGAAGCGCAGGTGCGACCCCATGGCGCTGACCAGGACCTCGCGGGGCAGCCGCAGGAAGTCCGCGTCGAAGCGGCCGATCCCGAACACGGGGCTCTCGACGAGGTTCGCGACCTCCTGGAGCACGGACTCGACCCTCACGAACCGGAAGCCGTGTTCCTGCTCGGCCGCGTCCATGGCGGCGCGAATGAGCGCGAGCCGCTCCTCGGGCGTCCCGACCACGCCGCGCGCCGCCAGGACCCCGCGGTACGCGTCGGGCGTCGCGACGTCCACGGGATCCGGGAACAGGAACCGGTGCCCGCGCATCGCCCGGCCGCTCGCAACCCCGCAGAACTCGAACGGGATCACGTCACCGCCGAACAGGCAGCAGATCCAGTGGACCGGCCGCACGAACGGCCCGGTGTTCCCGTTCCAGCGCATCGACTTCGGGAACGCCAGGCGCGCGAGCGTCGCGGGCAGCAGCGCGGCGAGCACGTCGGCGGTCGGCCGGCCCTTCACCTGGCGCCGGACCGCGACCACGTCGCCGCCCTTCGGGCCGGGGAGCCGCAGCAGGTCCGCCGCGTCCACGCCCTGCGACCTGGCGAACCCGAGCGCCGCCTTGGTGGGCTGCCCGTCCGGGCCGAACGCCGCGGACACGGGCGGGCCGTACGCGACCTCCTCGCGATCCGCCTGCGCCTCGGGCACGCCGGCCAGCAGGACCGCGAGCCGGCGCGGGGTGAACACGGTCGTCCCGCTCGCGGGAGCGAGCCCGGCCTCGGCCAGGGCCGCGGTCGTCAGGGACAGCAGGTCCGCCGCGCCTCCCGCGACCATCCGCGCGGGGATCTCCTCGGTGCCGACTTCCAGCAGCAGGTCTCGCGTCGTCATCGCGGCGCCCCCTCGTTCTCGAGCCAGGTCTTCGCGCAGCCGCGGGCGAGCGCGCGGACGCGGCCGATGTAGGCAGCCCGCTCGCTGACCGAGATCGCGTTGCGCGCGTCCAGCACGTTGAACACGTGCGAGCACTTCATGCACTGGTCGTACGCGGGCAGCGCGAGGCCGCGCGTGAGCATCCGCTTGCACTCGCCCTCGTGCTTCGAGAAGAGGTCGAAGTGCAGCGGCACGTCCGCCTCCTCGAAGTTGTAGGTCGAGAACTCGACCTCCGAGCGGTGGTGCACGTCGCCGTACTTGACGCCGTGGCCCCACTCCAGGTCGAAGACGCTGTCGATGCCCGAGAGGTACATCGTGATGCGCTCGAGCCCGTAGGTCAGCTCGGCCGTGATCGGGTTCAGGTCGAACCCGCCGCACTGCTGGAAGTACGTGAACTGCGTGACCTCCATCCCGTCGCACCAGACCTCCCAGCCGAGGCCCCAGGCGCCGAGCGTGGGCGACTCCCAGTCGTCCTCCACGAACCGGATGTCGTGTGCGAGCGGGTCGATGCCGAGCGCGTACAGGCTCTCCAGGTACAGCTCCTGCACGTTCACCGGCGCCGGCTTCAGGACGACCTGGAACTGGTAGTAGTGCTGGAGCCGGAACGGGTTGTCGCCGTAGCGCCCGTCGGTCGGCCGGCGCGACGGCTCCACGTACGCGGCGTTCCACGGCTTCGGGCCGAGGCACGCCAGGAACGTCGCCGGGTTGAACGTGCCCGCGCCCTTCTCCAGGTCGTACGGCTGCACGATCAGGCACCCCCGTTTCGCCCAGAAGTCCTGGAGCCTCAGGATCACTTCCTGGAAGGTCATGTCGAGCGCCCTCTCCTCCAATGCGCGCGGGAACCTAGCAGAACGCGGGAGCGGGCGCAAGGCGGAGGGCGGCGGAGGGCCGCAGGCGGCAGGGCGCAGGCGGAGGGCGCAGGCGGCGGAACGCCGCCCGCCCCACCTCCGCTGGCCGACGACGTGCCGCTCCCCGGCGCGGCGCCGCTCGCACTGCTCCCTGCGCTGCTGTTCGGGGTCAGGGGTTGGGGAGGTAGACGGCGAGCGACCCGCAGGTGACCAGGTCCGGGTTGGCGGCGACCGCCTGGGCGGTGCCCTTCTGCCCCTCCATCGAGAGGTAGGTCTCGCACGCGGACTCGCAGTCGAAGCCCATGGGCTCGCAACGGGAGGACTCGATCTTCCCCTCGTCAACGCACCTGTCGCACCTGTCGCAGATCGTCCTGCACGCGGCCTTGACCCCCCCGTTTCCTCCGGGTTCTCCGGCCGGGTCCTTGCCCCCGGGGTCCGAGGTCGTCCCGGTCCGGCGCTCGGAAGACAGGCACCCTGCGGCCAGCAGCAGCAGCGCCGCGGCGGTCGCGCCCAGCAGCCCCTTCATCGGCCACCTCCCGTGAAAA
>VGRB01000032.1 GCA_016875475.1 Deltaproteobacteria bacterium | reverse complement strand
CCCCCCGCCCGCCGCCCGCCCGATCGCCGCCCGCCCCGGCCGCGGCCTCCAGGCACTCGTACCCCTCCGGACACTCGTCCGCGCCGTCGCAGGCCGTGCCGCAGAAGCTGCCCTCCGCGCCGCGCGGCAGGCAGCGGGCCGCGTCCCCCCCGGCCCCCGCCGCGCCCGCGCAGTCCGCGTCCGTCCGGCACGGCCGGCAGAGCCGTGCGAACGGGTCGGCGCAGACCTGGACCACGTCGGGACCGGAAATCATCGTGACGCAGACCCACCCGGCCGGGCAGGACTCCGTGACCGCGCAGAGCTGCGTGCAGACCCAGCCGTCCGACGACTCCAGGCACATGCCCGACACGCAGTCGTCGTTCTTCCCGCACGGACACCCGGCGCCGCCCGGGCACTGCGGCGCGTCCGGGAGCGCGTCGCCGTTCGCGTCCGGCTCCACGCCGTCCGGGGGGGTCACGCCGTCCCCGCCGCCGTCCCCGCCGCCATCCCAGCCGCCGTCGCCCGTCCCGTCCCCTTCCGCGTCCGCCGGCTCCGCGTCGTCCCCGCCGTCCGGCAGGGCGTCGAGGCCGTCCGGGAGCGCGTCGCCGCCCGGCCGGTCCGCGCCGCCCGGGTCCGTGATCGGCCCGGGGGTCTCTCCGCCCGAGCCGCAGCCTGCCGTCGCGAGAGCGGCCAGGAGCGCCCCCCATCCGGCCCACGACATCGCACCGCACGTGCCCGACCGACGTCCGCTCATGGGAGCCTCCGCACGCCTTCGACGATTGCCCGAGTGTAGCCCGGATGGGACCGCGACGGCAGCCCCCTCGGACGCCATCGAGAAACGGCCTTCGAGCAGGAGCGGCCGGCTGCTGCAGGCGTCCGGCTGGGCGGCGACACCGGGCCGCCTGCGGGGGTAAGGGCGTGCCGGACCGCCGCAAGCCCCCTCACCGTCGACTCGACCCGGGAGTTGTCGGTCTCCGGGATCGGAGTGCTGTAGGCTACCTGCAGCCGGAGCCGTCCTCGTCTTCGTAGCACGTCTGGCCGTATGGACAGTGGAACGTGTCGGTGAACCCGATCGACTCGCAGGACGTGTGCCTGCGGGGGTCATCCGGGGTGCATCGCTGTTCCGGGCCGCGACTGCAGTACTCGGTCAGGCTCTCATCCACGCACATGGCGCCTACGGACCAGCACAAGTCGTCCCGCTTGCGCTCGGCGCAGGTCTTGCCGGTCAACCGGGCGCAGTCGAAAGATTCCTCATACCTGCAATTGAGGATCTTGGTCCCCGAGCAGTGGCTCTCCCGGTACTTGTCGCACTCCGGATTCTCGAAGATGGTCGAGAAGTCCGGGGCGCATCCGAGGCACCCTGCGACAAGGAGAGCGCAAGCCAGCGGACGACCTCCACGAACCGGCCAGGGTCCGCCAACTCCGGGACCGCCGCCCCGGGCCTCAATGCGGCAACTGCCGGCCCGCATCTGGTGACGCACGGCACGCGAACCGCCCATCATGGCCTCTCCCTTCGAGGGAGCCCGGGCCGATTGGGCCCGCTACCTGCAGCCGGAGCCGTCCTCGTCTTCGTAGCACGTCTGGCCGTATGGACAGTGAGTCGTGTCAGTGAATCCGATCGTCTGGCAAAGGACGTGTTTGCGGGGGTCATCTGCGATGCACCGATCCGCCGTGTGAGGATTGCACTCCGTCAGGCTTTCGTCCACGCACATGGCGCCCCGGGACCACCCGTTCTCGCTCGTCTTGTGCTCACCGCAGGTCCGGCCGACCCATCGGGCGCAGTCCTCCAGTTCCTTGTATTCGCAATCGAGCAGGACGCTCCCCGAGCAGTGGCTCTTCCGGTAGTTGTCGCACTCGGGATCCTCGAACATGGTCGAGAAGTCCGGGGCGCATCCGAGGCACCCGGCGACGAGGAGGGCGCCAGCCAGCGAACGACCTCCACGAACCGGCACGAGCGCGCCAACTCCGGGGTCGCCATCCCAAGCCTCGATGCCACCGCTGTCGGCCCGCGTCTGGTGACGCATGGCACGCGAACCGCCCATCATGGCCTCCCCGGCATGTCCCCTTGATCAATGCCTGCAAGACCGACGAACCCGTCGTGCCCTCCCAGCACCGTCCCATCGATCGGGGGGAGGGGGACGGGTCCGTACTTCCCGCCAAGCCGCCCCTTGTCCAGGTCGGCGAGCTTCTTGGCGACGCCGAGGGGACCGGGCCCGTATTCCCAGGAACTGTGCTCGGCCGTTTCCGCCAGCTTCGCCTCGATCCTCGCGAGCCTCTCCTCGACCTCCTCGTCGGAGCCCGACAGTGCCACGGAGAGCAACAAGGCCGAGTCGTAGTCCCGGACATCCTTGGTCACCGCGTTCCACCGGATGCAGTCGGCCGTGATCCCCAGCGGACCCAGCGCGATCACCGGAAAGCTCGACACGGCCCACGCGTCCAGGGACGCCTCGGCGGCACCCGCCCACCATCCGCTCGGTCCCTCTGCCCTCACGCGCCACACCAAGCCCGCGTCGAGCGCCCACGCCGGCACCGACGCGAACGGGTTGTCGCCCCACTTGTCCGAAACAGCGGGTCTATGGAGCAAACGCTCGCTCCGGACCGTCCATCCGCCCGCGGTGGAGACGCCGCCTGGGGCCAGGGGACGATCCAGAGCGCTGACCTCCCCCCCATCGACGTACGCGTGGAGGCGGACATCGCTGCCCGAAGGGAAGCCCGCAACGAAGAAGTCCAGCCGCACGTCGACGACCGAGTGGCGCACGACCTCCAACTCGGTCTTGAACGGCTTGAACTCGTCCCACCAACTCGAGTCATACGTTTCGGGCGGTACCATCACCGACGTGAGGTGGTGCTCAATGAACCACGCGATCTCGAGGACAGAGAGGCTCGAGACGGGCTCGTACCGGACGGTCTGCGGAGGGGATTCGGCGGTGATCCTCGATACGGCGGCAAGTGCCACGGGCTCCCAGGGTTTCGTCTTGGGTTCCGCGTCAATCCGCCCGGTCGTCTCGCCGACGAACGCCAGCGCATCGCCGACCCTCCGCACATCGGTCAACGCGAGGAACGCCCCACCCAGATCGAGCACCGCCGGCACGGCAACTCCCACGGCGGCATCCTCGATGCCGAGTTCCTTGAGCGCGTCGGCCGCCTCATCGTCAACCTCCTTCTCCAGCGCCTGGTCAGCCAGCGAGAACACCTTGCCGCCGATCAGGGAGAAGCCGGCGACCAGCGTCGGGAGGAGGATGGCCGACGCCGGTGCCGCAATCAGGAGAGCCGGCCCCAGGAACATGGCGAGCAGGAGCCCCGCGATGGCGCCGGCGAACCTCAGGAGTGCCTCCGCGTAGGGCGACAGGTACGTGGAGAAGTCGAGCTTCAGGAGCAGTTGGTTGGCGGGCCGGCTCTTGAAGGGCTCATAAGCCGTCTGGCGCGACATGGCGAGGACGAGCCGGGCGGCGAGTCTCGCGTGAATGGTCCAGATGAGCACATCCACGGCCACGTCGGCGCTCAGGTTGATACTCGGTGCGGCGGCGACCGCCGAGCCGAGGTGGGCCTCGCCAAACTCGACCGGCTCGTATTCCACAACCGCGGAGTCCGCTCCCTCGACGTACGGCGCGAACATCTGCTTCAGCGCTGCCGCGACGTCGTGCACCCTGCCAACCACATCGTGGTCGAAACCGTAGGGAATCGTCGGGGCTTCCCCAAATGGCATCCTCGTCGGCAGCGACTCAGGGGGGACGTCGAAGAAGTCCATGTGGGCTTGCGAGTAGGCTGCCAGATACGCCTTTCTGTTCTCATTGAACAGGTCCAGCCGCCTCTGGGCGAGGTAGTTCGTCAGGAGCTGAAACCCGGGGTCGGACCCGTATTCGCCCATGGGGGCTGCGATGTCCGGCTCCGCGAAGTTCCCGTCGCTGACCAGATCGGCGAGGAGGTCCACCTCCGGTCCGGACACCCGAAGGAGGTCTTGCACGACAGCCATGCAACCAAGGTAGTCGCGCGAACTGGCTTCACTGTCGAGGTACTTGAACTGGTAGGGATAGCTGGGCACTCCTGCCGGCGTCGCCGCGTAACGGACCCCGGAGTCGACCTCATGGCTCCTCCAACTGCGGGCCATGAGGAACTCGCCCCCGATCTTGTTGTAGACCGCCTTCAGCGGCTCCAGGAACCCGTAGAACGCAATGGCGTTTACGAGATCGCGGTGAATGCGAACCACGGTCCCGCATGGCGGTGGATCAAGCCCCGGCTCGGCGGGTTGAGTCTCGTACAGCAACCCCTGCAAGGCTCCCCGAAGCAGGTCGGAAAGGGTCCCGCCCGCCCGCAAGCCCACCAGCGCCAGGAGAGGGTCGCTGGCCTCCGGCTCGAGAAGGACGAGGTGGAGTTCGGGGAGCGCCGGAAGGACTATCGGCTCCAGCAGGCCCAGGATCGACGCCGGAACCGAGCGCGGAACGAAGGCATTCAGCTTCTCGCGAACCGACTCGAGCGCCGGCTTGCCGACGATACCGACCAGCGGCGCCAGGGCTTCGTCCGGCACCGGATTGCTGTCCTCGGAGTCCACGACGATGCGAGCAATCGCAAGCGAGGACGTGTCGATCCCGACCCAGTATCTGTCCAGGAGGGAGACAAACGGACCGCTCTCGTGAGGCTCGGCGGTGAAGACGAGGTCCGCCCGGCACTCGATGTCGAGGGTGCGGACCTCGTCGGTGTTGAGAATCGAGCGGAACACGTCAAGGCGCAGGACGATCGCCAGGGCGACCCCGCCGGGGTTGGACGGGCTCGCCACAACTGCGAGTCTCGCGAGGTGATAGGCGTGCACCGATCCATCCGGGAACTCGACGAGTCCGTCGGCAGCCCAGTCGAACAGACCTCGCTGGAACGCGGCGGCCAACTCCACGTTGATTGCGCTCAGGCGCTGGCCGATGAGGAGAGCCGGGTCTGGTGCCTGCGCGACCATCGGAGTCCCGTTCGGCAGCCTACCGCCGCGAAGACGAGTCCCTGGCGTCCCTGCCCGTGGAAACGCCGGCAACCGCTCCGCCCAGGCCCTCGACGGCGGTGACCCCGTCGAAGTACGCCTTGGCCTGCTGCCCCGTAACGACCTCGTAGCCCCCACCCGGGGCATGGGCCCGCGGCATCCCGGACGGGACGACCCGGTACGCTTCCCGTGTCACATCGATACCCGGCCGGTAGGGCCCGATGGAGAACCGCGGCGCGACCGGCGACCGCCCCACCTGCGACCCGTAGCCGCCGGTGCGGAGGTCGCCCGGGAAGCCCCCCCCAACTCGCCCAAACAGCCGAGGGGCCAGCCGATCGTTCGGGGTGATGTCGATCCGGAAGCACACGGGGCCGCCGGCTCCGCTCCCCCAGTACAGGCGCCAGCGGATGTAGCGCTCGAACCGGTGTCCGTCCGGCGCATCCTTGTCCGCGTACATCGGGGTCCAGCCGTCCTCGGCCCCGATCGTGGTCTTCCGATACACCTCGGTCCAGGGTCCTTCGCGCCTGGAGGACGTCTCAACGACGAGGACCAGGCCGCTCGTGAAGAACTTCGTGACGACGCGGCCGACGACCCGCGACATCCCGGCGGCGTCGTACCAGAATTCCTCCGTCTGGACCGCAGTCACGCCGGCGGCCCCTTCGAGGACTACCGTGACCCAGGGCTGGAGGCATGGCGACCTCGGGTCCCGGAGGCTCCCCGGCACGGCCGGGGCCGAGCCCATGCGCGGTCGCAGGAGGATTCGGAAGCACGCGCAGTCATCTGCGGCGCCGGGATGGAAGCGCCAGCGAACGCTTCGACCGGCGGGCGTCAGCGTCACGAATGCCTGTCCGTGGTCGCCGGCCGGGAAGTCGTCGAGCGGCGTCCAGGTCGCCTGCTCGTTTGACGCCCCGGTCTCGATGTACAGCCTGGCTCCCGCGTTCGGGCCGATGAAGGCGATGTCCACCATCATCTCCGCGTCGTCCTGGCCGGGCTCGTAGTACGTCTCAAGATGCTGGATGACATCTGAGTTGTCCGCGCGAACGCAGACCCAATCCTGTATGACCCTTCCCATGCTCATCGTCATCCCCTCCCCTTCAAATCAGGACCGCCGTGACGAGGAACGTGATCCGGTACGCCTGCCCATCCGCCGAAGCGGGCTGGAGGACGCACCACCGCAGCCACGCCCCGTCCATGCGGAGAGCGCTGGACCCTGAAGCCGGCTCCCGTGCGAGCTTGATCGTCGCCTCCCCGAGCGCGGTCACCGCGGAGCCGACCGTGGTCCAGGTTCCCCCCCGACTGGGGGCGACCTGGATTGCGATGGCCGGGAAGGTGCCGCCGTGCGCCGACCTGTAGCTGATGTTCACGGTGATCACCGCGTATTGCGCGTCGCCGACGTACAGCAGCGAGTCCTCCGGAGGAGGCGCGGCCTCGGAGGCGCCGGTGCCGCTGGCCGTGCCCTGAATCGTCGTGTGATCCTGCCAAAGCGATTCACGTGTCACGACACCCATCCTCGTCGAAGAGCCAGAGGAAATTGTACCCCCGGCCGGGACTCCCTCCGGGACGTTGTCAAGCCCGATACCGACGAATACGATCGATCATGCGCCGTGATTCGCCTTTAGTCATAGCGTGTTATGTGACCCGAAGAAGAAGAAGAAGAAGAAGAAGAAGAAGAAGAAGAAGACGTGACCGGGAGTCGGAGTGTGACGCCCACTGGATCCGCCTCACCTCGGCCTCCGACGCGGGGACCCGAAGATGGACCACTCTCCCGTGCAGGCAGGAAGCCATGCCGCGCTACCAGGCATCGGAGGCCCTGCTCCGGAGCGGGGTTGAGGGGGTAGGTCCGCACGGATCGAGCTCGCGCCCCCTTGCCTTGGCGGGGCAACTCCATTCGAGTTCAGGTCGGGAAGAAGCTGTCCCTCCCGCCGGCGCGCACAAGGGGCAGTGCCTCACCGCACCGCGAGGTCGGGGTGGGCGCGGATCGCGTCCAGGCTCTCGGGGTTGCGCAAGGCCGCGAGGTTCTCGACCGGGCGGCCGTTCAGGACGTCGCGCGCGGCGCGCTCGGAGACCTTGCCGTTGAAGGTCGCGGGCAGGTCCGGGACCGCGGCGACGACCGCGGGGACGTGGTTCATGGAGCAGCGCGTGGACAGCTCCTTCTTGATCCGGAGCACGAGCGGCCGGTCGAGCGCCGCGCCCGGCGCCATGACCAGCAGCAGCACGAGGCGGCTCCCGCCGGGCTCGCGCGGCGCGGCCTGCTCGAGCGCCATCGCGGCGCGGACCTGCTCGAAGGTCGTCGCGACCGTGGTGATCTCGGCCGGGCCGATCCGGATCCCGCGGACGTTCAGCACGCCGTCCGACCGGCCCAGGACCCTGGCGGTCCCGCGGCCGGTCAGCACGACCCGATCGCCGTGGGTCCAGACGCCCTCGTTCTGCGCGAAGTAGGCGTCGTGGAAGCGCTTTCCTTCCGGGTCGTTCCAGAACCGGACCGGCCGCGACGGGAACGGCGTGCGGCAGACCAGCTCGCCCGGCGCGTCCGTGACCGGGAGCCCGTCCGGGCCGAGCGCGGCCACGTCCATGCCGAGCCCGAGGCACTGCGCCTCGCCCGGCCAGACCGGAAGCGCGGGGTTGCCGAGCACGAAGCAGCCGACGAGGTCGGTGCCCCCGGAGATGGACTGCACCGGAACGCGGCCCACGTTGTCGCGCGCCCAGGGGTAGGCCGAGTCGGGCAGCACGGACCCGGTGGACATGATCGACCGGAGCCGCGACAGGTCCGCGCGCTCGCGCGGCACGATCTCGGCGTCCCGGAGGTACTGCACGTAGGCCGCGCTGGTGCCGAACGCCGTCACGCCCTCGTCCGCGGCGAAGCGCCACAGGGCGTCGTCGGTCGGGTGGGTGGCGGAGCCGTCGCGCAGCACGCTCGTGATGCCCGACGCGAGGCACGAGATCTGCCAGTTCCACATCATCCAGCCGGCGGACGTCGCGAAGAACAGGCGGTCGCCCGGGCGGAGGTCGCAGTGGAGCCGGTGCTCCTTGACGTGCTGGAGCAGCGTTCCGCCCGCGCCGTGCACGATGCACTTCGGCGCGCCGGTCGTGCCGGACGAGAACAGGATGAAGAGCGGCTGGTTGAACGGGAACCGCGGCCACGGGGCCGGGTCGTCGGCCGGGGTCAGGGCGAGGTCCGCCAGCGTCGCGACCGGCCTGCCCGTGCCCTCGCCGGTGGCCGGGTCCGGGTCCAGCGCGACCACCTGGCGGAGCGACGGGATGGCCGCCGCGAGCTCGCGGACCCGGTCGCCGATCGGCCGCGGCACGCCCTGGTACGGGTAGGACCCGCAGCAGAACAGCACGGTCGGGTCGAGCTGGGTGAAGCGCGCGAGCACCGCGCCGGTGCCGATGTCGGGCGACACGGACGACCACGCGGCGCCAAGCGACGTCGCGGCGAGGCACGCCACGTTCCCGGCCGCGTCGTTCCGCGCGATCGCCACCACCCGGTCGCCCTCGCGCAGGCCGAGCCGGCGGAGCCCCTCGGCGACCGCGCGCACGCGCCGCCGCAGCTCGCCGCGGGCCAGCACCTCGCGCGCGCCCGCCTCGTCCGCGAACCGGACCGCCTCCGCGCCGTCGCCCGCGCCCGGGAGCGGGCGCAGCAGGTTCTCGGCGTAGCTCAGCCGGAGGTCCGGGAAGAAGGTCGCGGTCTCGACCGCGTCGCCGCGGCAGACCTCGGACGGGTCGCCCCCGAACGCGAGCCCGGACCACTCCAGGAAGAGGGCCCAGAAGTCGCGGAACGACGCGACGGACCAGCGCTGGAACGCCTGCCAGTCCGGCCGGTTCCGTCCGGTCCGCTCGCCGCACCACGCCTGGAACGCCGCGAGGCCGGAGCGCGCGGCGACCGCCGGGTCGGGCGTCCAGATCGGCCCGGGCGTGCCCGGGCCCGGCTCGCCGTTTCCGCTCACGGCACCCCCTTGAAGTCCGGGTGCGCCAGCACGTAGCGCACGATCTTCCCGAGCCCGTCGAAGTTCTCGCGGGTCAGCGCCTTGCGGTCGATCCGGATCCGGAGCAGGTCCTCCAGGTGCACGATCAGCGACACGAAGCCCAGGCTCGTCAGGATGCCGTTCTTCAGGAACGACATCTCGTCGTCCGTGACCTTGTCCTCGGCCTCGCCGAAGTGCACCTGGTCGTCGAGCCAGTCGATCACGATCCGGCGGAGCTTCGCGTACTGTTCGTCCATTCGTCGACTCCTCCGAGGCGGGCTCGATGCCGACCCGCCGGCAGCGACCCGATCATAACCCGCCCGAGGCGGTGTAACATGCGCGGCAGCCTGTCCGGAGACGCGGATGCACCGGCATCTCCTCCTGTCCCTGGTCCCGTTCCTCCTGGCCGCACCGGGCCTCGCGGGCCCTCGGCCGCCCCAGATGAAGCCCGCGTGGCTCCTCGGTCTCCTGGACGACGAGCTGAAGCGGAACCTCGCGGTCCTGAAGAAGGAAGCGGTCCCGCCGTACTTCGTGTCCTACACGGTCCGTGACCTGTCCGCGGACCACGTCCGGGCCTCCTTCGGTGCGGTCGAGTCGGACCTCCGGAAACACGCCCGAACGTTCGCGGTGGAGGTTCGCGTCGGCGACTACTCCCTCGACAACACCCACGCCATCCGCGGGCGCGGCCGGGAGCCGGGGTACTCCACGGTGTCCGCCGCGCTGCCCATCGAGGACGACGAGGGCGCGATCCGCGAGGTCCTCTGGCGCGAGACCGACCGGGCCTACAAGGACGCCGTCGAGAGGCTCGCGAAGGTCCGGACGAACCGCGACGTCAAGGTCGGCGAGGAGGACCGGTCCGACGACTTCTCGCGGGAGTCGCCGGAGCGGTTCGTCGGCGAGCCCGTGACGATCCGGGTGGACCGGGCCGCGTGGCGGGACCGGGTCAAGGCCTGGTCGGCGCGGCTCCTGGACGACCCCAGGCTGCTGACGGGCGCGGCGAGCCTCTGGGTGACCGAGGAGCGGCGCTGGCTGGTGTCGAGCGAGGGGACGTCCGTCTTCTCGGGGACTTCGCTCGCGCGCCTGGTGATCGAGGCGACCACCAAGGCGGACGACGGCATGCTGCTCCCGCGCAACCTGACGTACGCGTCCCGGTCGCCCGACGGGCTCCCCCCGGACGAGGAGGTGAGGAAGGACGTCGCCGGAATGATGGCGGACCTCGCGGCGATGCGCGATGCGCCCCAGATCGACCCGTACGCCGGGCCCGCCATCCTGTCCGGGAGGGCGGCCGGGGTCTTCTTCCACGAGGTGTTCGGCCATCGCGTGGAGGGCCACCGCCAGAAGGACGAGAAGGAGGGTCAGACATTCAGGGACAAGGTCGGTCAGAGGATCCTCCCGGACTTCCTGTCCGTGGTGTTCGACCCGGCGCTGCGCAAGGTGGCCGGCCAGGAGGTGGTCGGGGGGTACGAGCTGGACGACCAGGGCGTCCGGGGCCGGAAGGTGGACGTCGTGGTCGGAGGTCGGTTCAAGGGGTTCCTGATGAGCCGATCCCCGGTCAAGGGGTTCCCGAAGTCGAACGGGCACGGCCGCGGGCAGGCCGGCAGGGCCCCCGTGGCGCGCCAGTCGAACCTCGTGGTGCTGGCGGGCGAGTCGATGCCGTTCGCCGCCTTGAAGGCGCGCCTGATCGAGGAGTGCAGGCGGCAAGGCAAGCCGTACGGCCTGTGGTTCCGCGGCATCGAGGGGGGGTTCACCTTCACGGGCCGCGAGATCCCGAACGCGTTCAACGTGATCCCGACGGTCGTGTACCGGATCCACCTGGACGGCCGCGAGGAGATGGTGCGCGGCGCGGACTTGATCGGGACGCCGCTCACCGCCCTGACGACGGTCATCGCGGCGTCCGACCGGACCGAGGTCTTCAACGGCGTGTGCGGCGCGGAGTCCGGCTGGGTCCCCGTGTCCGCCTCCTCGCCCGACCTCCTGCTCTCCCAGATCGAGATCCAGCGCAAGGAGAAGTCCCAGGAACGACTCCCGATCCTCCCGCCGCCCCCCCGCACGCCCGGAGGTCGGCCATGAGACGCGCGGCACCGCTGTTCCTTCTCATGCTGCTCCCCTCGGTCGCCGCGGCCCGCGACCCGACGATCGAGACGGCCATGAAGGACGAGCTTGCGCGGACCCTGAAGGAGCTTCGCATCGAGTCGCACGCCGGGCCGTACTTCGTGGCCTTCCGGCTGTGGGACCGGGCGTCGCTCCAGGTCTCGGCGACCCTCGGGGCGCTGGTCGCGAGCGACTCGGAGACCGCGAGGCCGTTCTCGGCAGAGGTGCGGGTCGGCACGCCCGAGTTCGACAACACGAACTTCGTCGGCGGGGGGGGCTGGGTTCCCGAGAAGGCAACCACGATCGAGGCCGACTACCACGCCATCCGGCACGACTTCTGGTCGGTGACTGACGAGGCGTACAAGGCCGCGGTCGAGACCCTGTCCCGGAAGCAGGCCGCGTTCGAGAACCGGCTGAGGACCGAGGGGCTGCCGGACTTCGGGCCGGCCGACCCGGTGGAGTCGAGGGACCCGGCCGTGGACCTGGACCTGGATCCGGGCCGATGGGAGGCGCTCGCCCGTCGGCTGTCGGCGGTGTTCCGCAGGTTCCCCGAGTTCCACCGCAGCTCGGCCGGCGTCCGCCTGACCCGGCAGGACGACTACCTCGTGACCAGCGAGGGGACGTGCCTGATCGAGCCGGCCCATATCCTCGTGATCGGGATCGAGGCCGAGACCCAGGCCGCGGACGGGATGGTCCTCGCCGACGCGACGGCGGTCGTGGTCTCGCTCCCCGACCACCTGCCCCCGGAGGCCGCGCTCGCGGCCGAGGCCGAGGACCTGGCGCGCAGGCTGTCCGCCACGCGCACGGCGCCGGTCCTGGACGACTACGCGGGTCCCGCCGTCTTCGAGCCCCAGGCCGCCGCGGAGGTCGTGCTCGCGGTGCTGGCCCGCGCCTTCGCGTCCAACCGCCCGCCCGAATCGGGGCGCGGCGAGTCGAGCCTCCCTGCCGGTCCGTTCCAGAACCGCATCGGGGGCCGGGTCCTGCCCCGCTCGTTCTCCGTCGTCGACGACCCCACGGCGGTGGCCTGGGAGGGCACGCGCCTGATGGGGTCCTATCGGTACGACGACGAGGGCGTCCCGGGACGGAAGGTGACCCTGGTCGAGGGCGGGATCCTGAAGACGCTGCTCACGTCGCGCACGCCGCAGCGGAAGCTGCCCCTGTCGAACGGTCACGGTCGCGGCAGGACGGGCCGGCCGGCCATCGCCAACCTGTTCGTCGACGCGAAGGACGGGCTTTCGGCCGCCGACCTCAAGGCCAGGCTCCTGGACGAGGTCGAGCTCCGGGGTCTGCCGTACGGCATCGTGGTGCGGCGGATGGCGGGGTTGACGCCCACCTCGGTGTTCCGGGTGTTCCCGGACGGGCGCGAGGAGCGCGTGCGCGGCGCGCAGCTCCAGGACATGAACCACCAGGCGTTCAAGGACATCCTGGCCACGTCGTCGAGGCGGTACGCCCACCAGGTTCAGCAGGGGGACGCCGTGCAGGGCGCGTCCGTCGTGACCCCGTCGCTCCTGTTCGAGGACGTGACCTTCAAGCGGCGGCAAGGGCCGTTCCCGAAGCTCCCGATCGCGCCGCGGAGGCAGGTCCCGTGATCGCCGGCACCGGCACCGATCTCGTCTCGGTCGACATGCTGCGCCGCGAGATGGCGCGCAACCCGGCGCTCGCCGCGGCCGTGTTCTCGCCGGACGAGGTCGCGTACTGCGAGGCCGCGCCCGACCCGATGCCGCGGTACGCCGCCCGCTTCGCGGCCAAGGAGGCCGTGATGAAGGCGCTCGGCACGGGCTGGGGCCCGGGCGCGGACTGGCTCGACGTGGTCGTGGTCGAGGCCCCGGGAGGCGACGGACCGCCCGCGGTCGAACTGCGGGGCGAGGCGGCGGCCCGGGCCGGCGAGGGCGCCCGGGTGCACCTGTCCCTGTCCCACGAGGCCGGCCTCGCCGTGGCGTTCGCCGTGATCGAGCGCCCCGCCTGAACCGCGTTCCGGCACGCGCAGGACCGCTGTCAGGACCGCTTCCGGAAAGGGCCGGAAGGTGCTAGCATGCCGCGGGCTTCGGGCACGGCGCGGCGTGGACCGGACCGGAACGACCTTCGGACGCTACGAGATCCTGCGGCCGCTCGGCGCGGGCGGGATGGGCGAGATCCTGCTCGCGCGCCAGGCCGGGCTCCCGGGCGTCGAGCGCCGGGTCGTGCTCAAGAAGGTCCTGCCGCACCTCGCGCAGGACACGGACTTCATCAAGCGCTTCCTCGACGAGACCCGCGTCGCGTCGTCCCTGACCCACGGCAACATCGTGCAGGTCTACGAGGCAGGCGAGGCCGACGGCCAGGTCTTCATGGCGATGGAGTACGTCGAGGGCATGGACCTGCGCGAGGTCCTCGCGACGCTGCGCGCGGCCGACCGCCGCATGCCCGAGCACCTCGCGCTCTACGTGCTGGTCGAGGTCGCCAAGGGGCTCGCGTACGCGCACGACCGCGTCGGCCCGGACGGCCGCCCCCTCGGGATCGTGCACCGCGACGTGAGCCCGGCGAACCTGCTGCTCGCCTTCGACGGGCAGGTGAAGCTGACCGACTTCGGGGTGGCCAAGGCCGCGGCGCGCCTGTCCCTGTCGCTGCCCGGCACGCTCCACGGCAAGGTCTACTACATGTCGCCCGAGCAGGTGTCGGGCGGCGAGTGCGACCCGAGGTCGGACGTGTTCTCGCTCGGGGTGGTCGCGTGGGAGATGTTCGCGGGCCGCCGGCCGTTCGAGGGCGACTCCGACGTCGCGGTCATCGACGCGGTCCGCCGGTGCGAGCCCCCCCCTCTGCGGGAGACGGCCGAGTGGGTGGCGCCTTCGCTCGCGGCGATCGTGGAGCGCGCGCTGCGCCGCGACCCCGCGGGCCGCCACGCGAACATGCACGAACTCCAGCAGGCGCTGACCTCCTACATGCTCGAGGCGCACACGCTCGTCTCGGCGCGGGGGCTCGCGGACTTCCTGGCGGGCATGAGGCGCGACGCCCCGGACCGGGCGGCCGCGCCCGCGGCGCCGTCCGTGGACGCGATGGCCGCGATGCTGCTCGGCGGTGGCACCCCCCCCGTGGGCGGCGGCGCCGGAGGCGCCGGGGACGCCGCGCCGAAGACCCGCACCGTCGCGGCCGCCACGCCGCTGCCTTCCCCCCCCGCGCCCGCGCCGGCCGCCGCGCCGAGGACCCACCTGCCGTGGGTCGCCGTGCTCGCGGTCGCGGCCGCCGCGGTGGTCGGGATCTGGGCGGCGGGGCTCCCGGACGACGGCTGGCAGCCCCCGCCGGGCGAGGTCGCGGCCGCCGGGGTCGCGGACACCCGGGCCGCGGTCCCGGACCTGCCCGCGACCGCGACCGACGCCCCCGGGACGGCGGCGGACGTGCCGGCTCCGCCGGTCGCCGCGCTCCCGCTTCCCCCGCTGCCCACGCCCGTGCCGGTCGTGTCCGTCGCGCCCGCCGAGGACCCGGGCCGCCTCCGCAAGTCCGTGACCGTGAAGTCGGATCCGGAGGGCGCCGAGGTCTGGTCCGGCGGCAGGCGCCTCGGGGTCACGCCGCTGGACGTGCCCGTGCCCCCGACCGGGACCCGGCAGGTCGAGGTCAGGGCGGACCGATACGAGGCGAAGACGCTGACCGTCGGCGCGAGGTCGCCGGCCGCGGTCGTCGCCGCGCTCGAGCGCCTGCCGACCGGGCACGTGCGCTTCCGCTTCTTCCCGGCGGACGCGGAGGTCTTCATCGACGACCGGCTCGTCACGACGAGCGGCAACGTGGTGAAGCGAGAGCTGCCCGAGGGCGAGCACGTGCTGCGGGTGGAGTCCGGCGATCGCAAGAGGATCGAACGCTTCCGCATCCAGGCCATGGAGACGACCGAGCTGGGCTCGGTCGAGCCCTGACCCCCATCCGTTCCGCAGTATTCCCGTACCCGTACCCGTGCCCGTATCCGTACCAGTACCCGTGCCCCTATCCGTACCCGTGCCCGTGCCCGTACCCGCCGGCCCGGATTTTTCCCTGTGGTCCCCATCCTCCTCTGTGGTAGATCGTTGCGTGTCCCTCACCCGGTGCCAGGCATGGCCAGTACGGAAGAGACCCGCACCGTCCACGTGGACACGCCGGTGGACCTGCTCACCCTGCGCCGGTACACGCTGAAGGTCGTCGCCGGTCCGGACAAGGGGCTCGAGAAGTCCTTCGAGCGCCGGCAGGTCTTCATCGGCACCGGCCCGGAGTGCCACCTGTCGCTGACCGACCCGACCGTGTCGCGCTCGCACGCGCGGGTCGAGTTCGACCCGAGCGGCTACCGGGTCCAGGACGAGCGCAGCAAGAACGGCGTGTTCGTGTCGGGCATCCGCGTCCAGAGCGCGTACCTGCCGCCGGACGCACGCATCGTGCTCGGCGAGACGACCATCCTCTTCAAGGTCGGCACCGAGACCATCGACATCGGGATCTCGCGCGAGCCGCGGTTCGGCGACATGCTGGGCCGGTCGGTCGAGATGCGCGAGGTGTTCGCCATCCTGAAGCGCGTCGCGCCCACCGACGCGACCGTGCTGATCGAGGGCGAGAGCGGGACCGGCAAGGAGCTGGTCGCGGACGCGCTGCACGGTTTCGGGTCGCGGCGGTCGCGGCCGTTCGTCGTGTTCGACTGCTCGGCCGTGCCGCGCGAGCTGATGGAGAGCGAGATGTTCGGCCACGTGCGCGGCGCCTTCACCGGCGCGGTGTCCGACCGCGTCGGCGCGATGGAGGAGGCGAACGGCGGCACGCTGTTCCTCGACGAGATCGGCGAGCTGCCGCTCGACATGCAGCCGAAGCTGCTGCGCGCGCTCGAGAAGCGCGAGGTGAAGCCGGTCGGCGGGAACCGGCGCGTCCAGCTCGACGTCCGGATCCTGTCCGCCACGAACCGGGACCTCGAGCACGAGGTGTCCGCGGGCACGTTCCGCGAGGACCTGTTCTGGCGGCTCGGCGTGATCCGCGTGCAGATCCCGCCGCTCCGGAAGCGGCCCGACGACATCCCGCTGCTCTGCGACCACTTCCTCGCGGACCTCGCGGCGCGCGCGGGCTCGACGCAGCCGCCGCGGCTCGGGTACGAGACGATGGAGAAGCTCAAGGAATACCCCTGGCCGGGGAACGTGCGCGAGCTGCGCAACTTCCTCGAGCGGTCGGTCATCCTGGCGGGCGCGCTGTCCGGGTCCGGGGCGCCGCTCGACCTGCAGGGACCGGCGGGCATGGGGCTGAGGCGCGACGCGTCCGACCCCGACGAGATCCTGCGCGTGTCCTTCGACGCGCCGTTCAAGGACGCCAAGGACCGGCTCGTCTCCGAGTTCGAGACGCGCTACTTCTCGCGCCTCCTGAAGCGGACCGAGGGGAACGTGTCCAAGGCGGCCCGGATCGCCGGGATCCACCGCAAGAGCCTGGAGTACCTGCTGAAGCAGATCGACGTGCCGCGGGACCGGCGGGGCGGGGACGAATAGCCGTTTCCGGTCGCGGCGTTTGCAGCGGATTTGACGGTCTTTCGAAGGCAGGGTTACGATCGGTCCGGGCCGCCCTTTCAAGGCCCGGAAGGAGGGTGCCGTGGAACGCAAGACGAAGACCGCGGTCGAGACCGGGACGACGACGCTGACGCGAGCCGACGTGCGGGCCGCGATCCAGGCTGGGAAGCTGACGGAGGAGGAGGAGCGCTACGTCCGGATGCGCTTCGGGATCAACGAGCCGCCGGAGACGGCGCTCCAGCGCCGCGGGACCGCGTTCCCGCAGACCCGCGCGTACGTGTCCGAGATGGAGGCGCAGGTGCTGGCGCGCCTCGCCCCGACCACCCCGACCGACAACCCCGTCAAGGACCGGATCATCGCTCGGCTTCGGCGGATGTAGTCCGCTGGCAAGTGTATAGCCCCACCCCGCCGCGGCGTCCTCACAACCGACGTCGACGACCCGAAGGCCCGAGCCCGGCCTTGGTGCGTGCATCGAGCAGCAGGCGGACCGCCTCCTCGGGGATGGGCCTCGGCCCGCCGAGCGCGGCGGCGTCGATCAGCACGCCCGCGGCCTCCTCGGCGTGCTCGATCCGGAGCAGGGCGGTGGACGGGTCGGGTCCCCAGGCGAGCACGCCGTGGTTCTGGAGCAGGACCACGTCGAACTCCTCCAGGAACGGCTGAATGGCGTTCGAGAGCGCCTCGCTCCCGGGCAGCGCGAACGGGACGAGCGGCACGCAGCCGCCGATCGACACGACGAACTCGGGCAGGAAGCGCGCCTCGATCGGGCGGCCGGCGACCGCGAGCGCCGTGCACTTCGGGGGGTGCGCGTGCACGACCGCGCCGACATCGGGACGGCCGCGATAGACCGCGAGGTGCATCGTCACCTCGGAGAACGGCTTGCGGCTGCCCGAGACCCTGCGGCCGTGGCGGTCGAGCAGGAGGAGGTCCGACTCGCGGACGTCCGCCTTGCTCATCGCGGTCGGCGTGGAGAGCACGCGGCCGTCCGCGGTCAGCGCGGTCGCGTTGCCCTCGTGGTTCGCGACCCAGCCGCGGCCGTGGAGCGCGCGGCAGACGCGCACGATCTCGCGCTCCAGCTCGGGCAGGGTGACGGACGCGTTCACGGCGACACGCTCCGGGAATCGACTTCGTCCACGACGCCGACGATGACCGACCGGATCGGCAGGACCTTCTCCTTGAATATCTGGCGCGCCCCGTTGCCCTCGGTGATCACGAGCACGACGTCGCCGACGCCGGACTGGACCGTGTCCACGGCGAGGAACGACGGGTCGGTCGGTCGGCCCTCGCCGTCGATCGGCTGCACGACGAAGAGCTTCAATCCCTTGTATTTCGGATGCTTGACCGTGGATACCACGGTGCCGATCACGCGGGCCAGCGTCACTTCGCCGCCTCCCCGTCGGGGTCAGGCACCAGGTCCACCGAATCGACGATCCCGACGATCGCGGCGTCCACCGGCACGAACGTCTCCTCGAGCGCCTGCGAGGCCTCGCGGCTACCGACGAGATACACGAGGTCGCCCGGACCCGCCTGGACCACGTCCACCGCGACCTGGGCGACCCCCCGGGGCTTCAGCGCGTGCGACAACGGCTGGACCAGCATGAATCGGATCCCTTCCAGATCACGGTACTTCCGGGTCGCGACCACCGTCCCGATCACGCGTCCGAGGTACATCCGCGGCCTCCACCCCGCCGTTCGGGGCGCCCATTTGTACCCCGAAGGCCCTCCCAAGATCAACCAGGCGGGAGGCTGAGGTATCCCCGCAAACCGGGCGCGCCGGGCCGCGGGCCAGATGTGAGGCCCGCCGGCCCGGCGCCCACCGCGCACGCAACTCCCCGACTCCCTTCGGCTGCCGATCATGAGGGGATTCCCCAGGGCGGGAGGCGTCACCGGGAGCCCCACCCGCCGGTGGGCCCCCCTTGCTTCTTCCGGTGCAAGGGGGATCCGGCGGGGGAACCGCACCCGCACCCGATCCCGAGTCATGTCCGCCCCCTTGCAGAAAACTTGCCTGCCTCCGACCCCCGAACAACAATTGACGACGGACCACGCCGAACCCGCGAGGACGCGAGTGGCCGACACCGAGGAGAGCGCGGTCAGGAAACCCCGGCGACGCCGGACCCGCGACGCCGATCCGGACGCGGCCGAGGTCGCGACCCGGCCGGCCGAGACCACCGCCGTCGAGAAGGCCGCTCCTGCGACCGCGGACCCGGCCCAGACGCCGATCGCCTCGCCGCGACGGCGCAGGCCCGAGAACCGCGTCCGCGAGATCGACCGCATCCGCGAGAAGGTCACGTTCTCGCTCGAGCCCTCCTACGTCCTTCTCGGGGGGGTTGCGCTGGTGGCGGCGCTGGTGCTCGCGTTCGTGGCCGGCCTGATGATCGGCCGCGCCGGCGCGCCGAAGCGCTACGCGGATCCGCTGTCCGCCTCGACCGGGCTCGCGCTGACCGCCTCTTCCGATGCCGTGCCGCGGCTCGGACCCGGCCGGCGCGACGCCGGGGCGCCGACCTCGGCCCGCGCCGCGACGCGAGAGCCGGTCCGCACGGAGGGCGGGGTGCTGTCGGCGGTCCTGCCGGTGCCGCCCGCCCCCCCGCCCGAGCCCCGCGACGTCGAGGCGGTCGCTCCGGCGATGCGCATCCGCAAGGCCGCATGGTTCCCGCCGCCCTCCTCGCGGGGCGCGGACCTCCTCGCGGCCGCGGACCCGGTCCGGCGCGGCGCGTGGGTGCCCCCGCCGTCATCGCGCGCCGCCGACCTGCTCGCGGCCGCGGCGACGCCGCGTCGCGGCACCGTCGAGGTGCCGGTGCCGCCGCCTCCCCCCTCGCCCTGGCCGTCCGTCGCCATGACCGGGAGCGACGACGACGCCTGCGCGTCGTGCTGGCTGCCCGACGGGTGCCCGCAGCCGTTCGCGCCGCCGCCGCCGGTATTCGAGCCGCCGCCCCCGGTGTTCGCGCCGCCCGCGGTCGCGGGGCCGAAGGCGGTCGCGGCGATCCCGATCGCGGTGGATCTGCCGGTTTCGGTCCGGATGCCGGCGCTCGCGCCGCCGCCGCCGGCCCCGAAGGTCGCGGCGGCGGATCCCGCCCCCGCGCCGAAGGCGCCGGCCCCGAAGCCGCCGGTCGCGAAGGCGGCGCCCGCGGGCAGGTACGAGGTGCAGGTCCGATCCCTCCGCGACGAGGCGCAGGCGCGCGAGTTCGCGGCCGAGCTGGTCGGGAAGGGCTACAAGGCGTACGTGGTCCGTTTCGACGACCCGGACGGAGTGCCGTGGTACCGCGTGCGCGTCGGCCGGTTCGGGGACTCGGCCGGCGCGACCGGGTTCGCCCAGAGGATGAACGAGAAGGAGAGCACGAAGGCCATCCCCGTGGAGGTCCGGTGATCGACGTCGTCGAGCCCCGGTTCGTGGCCAAGCCCTGGGGACACGAGCGCATCCTCGCCCATACCGAGCGCTACGTCGGCAAGCTGCTGCACATCGATCCGGGACAGGCGCTGTCCGTGCAGTACCACCGCGTCAAGGACGAGACCCTGCACGTGCTGTCCGGCACCCTGATCCTCGAGATCGGCGCGCCCGGCGAGGCCGAGCGCGTCGTGGTGCCCGCCGGCCGCAGCTTCCGCCTCGTGCCGGGCACGATCCACCGGTTCACCGCGCCCGGGGACTCCGGCTGCGACCTGTTCGAGGTCTCGACGCCCGAGCTGGACGACGTGGTGCGCCTCGAGGACCGCTACGGACGCGAGGGGACGAACGAGCCTTGACCGGCTCCCGCGAGGAGGTCATTCGTGGACAGGCTCGGAATGGTCGAGGCGACGGAAGCGCCGAAGGCGATCGGACCATACTCCCATGCGGTCGAGTGCCGCCCGTCGCGGATGCTGTTCCTGTCCGGGCAGATCCCGATCGACCCGGCGACCGGCGCCATGGTCGAGGGCGGAGTCCGGGAGCAGGCGCGCCGCGTGCTCGCGAACCTCGACGCGGTGCTCGTGGCCGGCGGCATGGCCCGCTGGAACGTCGCTCGGACCACGATCTTCCTGACGGACCTCGCGGACTTCACGGCCGTGAACGAGGTCTATGGCGAGTTCTTCGGCGACCACAAGCCCGCCCGCGCGACCGTCCAGGTCGCCGCCCTGCCCCGCTCCGCCATGGTCGAGATCGACGCGATCGCGGTGGCCTAGGAGGCTGGGGCGGGGGCGGCGCTACATCGGCCGCAGCAGCGCCTCGTAGTATGCCTTGACCAGGTCCCCGAACCCCTCCGCGGCCGGCTCCACCGAGTGCGTCCGTACCTCGCGCCGCAGCGCGTCGGGGGCGCGCTGGGCCGTGCCCGGGGCCGGGATCCGCACCTCGTCGGGCTCCTCGTGGACCGAGGCGGCGCGCTTGCGGCCCGGCTCCTCGGCGCCCTGCTCGAGCGCGCGCCTCAGGCGCATCAGCTCCTGGATCGCCTGGCGCTGGTGGGCCTCGGCCGCATGCGCCTTGAGCTCGGCCAGCCGCCTCGATGCCTCCTCCGTGTTCCGCCGCGCCGCCGTGGCCGCGGGCGGGATGTCCGCCCCCCCGGCCGCGGCCCGGAACGCCTCCACGATGCGCGAGGCGATCGCCATCACGCGGTCCTGCTCCTGCTTCAGCTCGCGCAGGCGCTCCCGCTCGGCGGGCCCGATCGCGGCGTCCCGCTCGCGGTTCCACGCGGCGAGCGCGCGGAGCACGTCGCGCAAGGGCGCGATCGACTTCAGGATCCGGGTCGCCTGGGCCCGCATGGCACCGGCGTCGCGCGCCCGGTCGTCCTCGAGCCAGTCGGCCTGGTCCCGCACCTGCGAGGCGAGCAGGGCGGTCCGGTCCACGACGTCCCGCATCACCTTGAGCGCGGTGTCGAGGTCGCGGCCCTCGAGGAGGTCGCGCACCGCCGACAGGTTCTCGCGGATGGATGCCAGCTCGGCCGCGTCCGGCGCGTCGAGGCGGTCCGCGGCCACCCTGTCCAGCATCGCCCCTGCCTCCCCGGCCTGCTCGCCCAGGCGGCCCGCGTCCGGCGCCCGCTCCGCCGCGAGCGCGTCGGCCTTCTGCTTCAGGTCGAACGCGGCCTGGGCGGTGCGGTCCATGGTCTCACGCTGCGCGGTCATGGCCGCCCGGATCCACGCTGCGACCTCGGCCCCGACCTCGACCCCGCGCGCCCCGGCGAACTGCTCCTCCTGCCCGCGACGCGACGCGGCCGCGGCCTCCTCGACCGCAGCCGCGGCCCTGGCCGTCGCAGCGGCCGGTTCGCCCTTGCCGCCGCGCAGGGCCTCCTCGGCCGCGGTCAGCGCGTCCACCGCGCGCGACCATGCCTCGCCGAGCCGCGCCGCCTCGACGCGGTCAGGGCCCGTCTCGGGGAATGCCGCGGCGTCGATCCGCCGGTGCCCGGTCTCGACCAGCCGCAGCGTGCGGCGCGCGCGAGCGAGCGACCGCTGGGCCGTCGCGGTCTCCGAAGGCGCGGCCCCCCGCTTCCACGAGGAGGCCGCGGCGCGGAGCCGCCCCGCCTCGCGCGCGAGGTCCGAGATGCCGGCGAGCAGCCGCGTCCGCTCCTCACGCTCCACGGCCCGATCCAGCGCCGTCGCGGCCCGCTCCAGCGCACGCACCGGGTCGACGGCCGCGGCCCCGTCCGAGAGCGCGGACGCAGCCTCGCCGAGCGCGGCGGCGAGCGGCTCGACCGCGGGCCTGGCCTCGGCCCCGAGCCGGACGGCCGCTGACGCGAGCCGGGCGAGCCTGGCTCCGTCGGCGGGCGCGCCCTCGATCATGTCCGCGAGCGCACCGAGCACGGCGTCCAGCAGCCGGTCGGCCGCGTCCACCGCCGTCGAGGCGCGGTGCCTCGGGACGTCGAGGAAGAGCGGGACCACGTCGCTGCGGCCGGTCCCCGCGGGGCGGCCGAACGCCTCGACCACGATCTCGATCCGGGCCGCGGGCTCGGCCACGCCGTCCGGCATCGCGAACACGACCTCGCCTGACGCGCGTCGCGTCCCGGGCGGCAGGTCACGCAGGTGCACGCGGGACGGGGGCCGGTCCGGGTCAAGGGGGTACGCGTAGACGGCATCGACGCCCGCGAGCCCCATCGAGGAGTCCGCGGTGTACCGGATCGCGACCGACTCGCCGGGCTTCAGGCCGAGGCGCTCCGGCGGCTCGATCGCGACCGTCGGCGGTCCGATGGCACCGACGGACACCTTCCGCCGCGCGACCTCGACCAGGATCCCGGACGACGCGGTCCTCACGGAGACGTGCCACGTGCCGGACTGGACGGCCCGGAACGTCGCCATGAAGCCGCCGTCCGGCGAGATGGCGAGCGGCACGGTGGTCTCGGACTCGCCCGCGACCAGCACGACGACGCCCGAGGAGACGCTCACGGTGAGGCGGCCGGAGACCTCGACCGTGACGCCGGGCGGCGCGGTGATCTCGCCGGTCTCGTCGCCGGGGACGCGGTCCACGGTCCCGTCCGGACGCTGCACCAGGACGGCGGTACGGAAGTCGTAGGCCAGGAACTCGGTCGGCACCGGCGGCCCGACGAGCCAGGACGGCGTCAGCCGCTCGGGCAGGCCGAGCAGGTCCCGGACCCCGCGCGCCACGCCCCACGGGAACGCCACCGCGAGCACGGCCAGCGCGGCGACGAGCACGCCCAGCGAGACGTTCAGCCGGACCACCCGCGGGTAGCCGACGAGGTCCTCGGGGGGGTGGTCGGCGAGCACGCGCACGTCGCGCAAAA